>JBEKYH010000329.1:0-5987 GCA_049511115.1 Tepidisphaeraceae bacterium
AGCCACGCGCCTCGTTCCGACGTCCTGGTCCACACGCTCGGCGATCATCCCATTCACCAGGGCCTTCCGAAGGTCTGGCTGACTCCGTTGCTGGAAGTCTATTACGACGCGCGGGGTCCGGCCCAAAATGTCCAGGTGCTTTCCTACGGACAGGATCCACGGTTCAAAGATTACTGGCCCCTGGAATGGACCGTGACCTACGGCAAGGGACGTGTCTATGCCTCCTCCTTCGGCCATGTCTGGTCGGATGAAAGCGAAACTAAGCAGCCGGTGGATTTACTGGCGGCCGACGAGCAGGTGCTGATCCTGCGTGCTTTGCAGTGGCTCGTCAAACGCCCCATTACCGTCGCGGTTCCCAATGATTTCCCGACGGCGCAGAAAACCTCTATCCGGCCGAATATTCCGTTGCCGAATTGAATTGGAAGCGGCGAATTAACCCTTCTTGGTTGATCGGTAGAGTGTTGGGGACACGGTGTACACATTGTGGAACTGCCGCGAAAAGTAGAGGGGATCGCTGAACCCCAGATTTGCGGCAATCGTTTTGATCGGGTGATCGGTCGTATCCAGCCAATGGGCGGCTCGCTGCATTTTCAGCCGAATGAAAAAATCCAGCACGGGATAGCCCGTTTGCCGCTTAAAGATGCTGGCATAATGAGAACGGGAGAGATTCGCCTGTCTGGCCAGTTCCGCAACCACAATTGGCGATGCCGGTCGCTGCTGCATGTACGTGATGGTGCGTTGGATGCGCTGCCTGGCATTGAGGACTTCGGGATGATCGCTATGCCGCAGACTAATCAGGCGTCCGAAAAGCCGGCCTGCCGAAAATCCAGACAGCAACAGGCGCTCGGGCGCATACGACGCGTTCAGCATGTCATAAACCTCGCTGAATAAGGAGATACTTTCGGAATCATTGCCGGCGCTAAATACCGGGCTGGCAGCGCCATTAGTCAGCAGCCGGTAAACGGCTGGAATTTTCCGCCCGGCGGCGTGCAGCCAGTAGATTGTCCATGGGTGGGAGGAGGTGCTGCCATACCAGTGGGGCTGATGCGGGGCGATCGTCAGAGCCATGCCGGGACCGACCTCGTGTTTGTTCCCGTCCAGGTGAACCCATCCTTGGCCTGACACGCAGTAGATGAGAATCATTTGCGGAGCGCCGCCGTTGCGTTTGACATCATGCCACTCCGCAGTGGGAAAGTATCCGACATCCGTTATCACCAAATCCGAAGTCTCTGTCCTTTGCAGTGCCGCCTGAACGACCGGCCGGGGCAGCACCAACATGCGGTTGCCGCGCTTTAGGAATTCCGACGGGGAAGGGGCGGTGGGCATCCCCAAAGCATACCCAAAGGATCAGAGGATCGTCCATGTCTTGCGGCGTTCACTCCATTCCAAGTGGGAAGGCAAATGTTATTTTTATTGGTTCCCCCTTCGACGGAGACGATTGGATGAAGCGAGTCCACTGCTTGTTCCTGATTCTCGGCGCACTGGGTGGAATCGTTGCTCAAATTGCCATGGGGGCGACTGTCGCCGTGGAAATCCCCACCGCGCCCGCGCCGAGCACGCAGCCTATCCTGCTTGGTTCCAACCGGGCCCCAGACGGCAGTGAAATCGGCATCGACGGCACAAGCCTCCTTCTAAACGGCAGGCGTTGGATGCCAGTCATGGGTGAGTTTCATTATACGCGGTATCCCAAGGCCGAGTGGCGGGACGAATTGCTGAAGATGAAGGCCGGCGGCATTGATATTGTCGCGACCTATGTATTTTGGATTCACCATGAAGAAGTGGAGGGCAAGTGGGACTGGTCCGGCAACAAGAGCCTGCACGACTTTGTTGCGCTGGTAAACGAACTGGGAATGAAAACGCTGGTCCGTTGCGGACCCTGGTCACACGGCGAATGCCGGAATGGCGGATTTCCGGATTGGCTGCTTGATAAAGGCGGCCGACTTCGCAGCGAAGATCCTCTCTTCATGGAACAGACTCGCGAGCTCTACCAGCAGATCGCCGCTCAACTCAAAGGACAACTTTGGAAAGATGGCGGCGCGGTCATCGGAATTCAGCATGACAACGAATATGGCGGCCCAGCGTCCTATTTGCTGGCCCTGAAAAAGATCGCGCAGGATGCCGGTCTGGATGTGCCGCTTTATACACGCACGGGTTGGCCGCGGCTGAGCAGTCCGATGCCCTATCCTCAAATTCTTCCCCTGTATGGCAGCTACGGCGATGGATTTTGGGATCGAAGCCTCGCGCCCATGCCGGGAAACTTCTGGCAGGCATTCATCTTCTCACCTGAGCGACTCGATACCGCGACGAATGGCGACCGCTTTGCACGCCGACCGGGACCGGACCAATCGGCTGCCACTCCTTATCCCTATCTGACCTGTGAACTCTGGGGCGGGCTTGAGCCGGCTTATCACCGGCGAATCCGCGTGTCGCCGACCGACGTTCTTGCGGTTCCGTTGGTCAAGCTTGGATCGGGTGGGCAAATGCTCGGGTATTACATGTACCATGGCGGCACCAATCCTGACGGTCAGCTTTCCACCATGATGGAATCGCAGAATACGCGAATGACCAACTCGAATGATCTTCCCGTCAAATCCTACGACTTCAACGCGCCCCTTGGTGAGTTCGGTCAGATACGCCCGCAATACGGACTGCTTCGCCGGCTTCACCTGTTTATGCACGATTTCGGAGAGGAACTGACAACGATGCCGGCCTACTTTCCCGCTGGTCGGCCCAGCGGAAGGAGCGACACGGATTTCCTTCGATTTTCCGTGCGCAGCGACGGCAAGAGCGGCTTCATCTTTGTCAGTAATTACCAGCGGCTCACTCCCATGCCGGCTAAGCCCCAGACTCAGTTTGATCTTCGTCTGCCCTCGGGCGTTCTTCAGGTTCCGTTGACTCCGACGACAATTCCCGCCGACAGCAGCTTCTTCTGGCCCTTCAACATGCAAATTGGCGGCTCAACGCTCATTTATGCAACGGCACAGCCGATGTGTCAGGTTGACGACGGCCAGACTCGCTACACGTTTTTTGCCCAGACGAAGGGTGTGCCGGCGGAGTTCCTGATTGATCCCAATGGCGCAGCCGTTGAAGCGCCGGCGGGAACCTTGGATCAACAAGACAGCCGCATCCTTATAAAGAATGTTCATCCGGGCACGGGCCCGGCAATCCGACTGCGCGGAAGCGACGGGAAACAGCAGGTGATTGTGCTCCTGGACGAAGCGATGTCGGTTGGGGCGCTAAAGGCGCATTTTGCAGGAGCCGATCGCGTGTTAATGAGTCAAGCCGGCCTCGTTGTAGATGGAGATACGCTTCGCTTGCAATCAACTGATCCGGCCGATCTTGCGGTGGAGATTCTGCCGTCTCCAACGTCAATGCAAGTTGGAAACGGCAATGACCTGGGCACTCAAGATGGTTTGTTTCGCCGATTTTCCGCACCCGCACCTTCTCGACCGGCGATAACCGTCACGGTCGAGCAAACCAAGCAGGCCGGGCCAGCACGACGAATAAGCATGGGTAGCGCGCACGTCGCCGCGCAGCCCGTTGATGCAGACTTCGACGCAGCCGCGGCTTGGACAATTAAACTTCCCCCTGATGCGAACCAGAGTCGAAAGTTGATCCTTCGGGCCAATTATGTTGGGGATGTCGCTCGCTATTATCTGGATGGAAAGCTCCTCACCGACAACTTTTATACTGGCGGGCCTTTCGACATCGGCCTGGACCGCTTTGGGCCGGATGTCTATTCCAAGGGTCTGACTCTGAAGATTCTTCCGTTGCGAAAAGACGCCCCGATCTATTTGGAACAAGAAGCCAAACCTGATTTTGGAGATCAGGATAGCATTGTGAAGTTAAACGGCATCGAAGTCCTTGAAGAATGTGACGCGCAATTCAAGGCCAATTAGAGCGAGAGGTTCATGTCATTCCTGCGAATTGCGACAGCCTTCCTGAGCGGTGTTACGGTAATTGCTTCCGCAGGCGCCGCGCGCGCAACGGAGATCCCGAAAAATGATCTTTGGCCAAGACCCATCATCCAGCCATTGCCCGACGCCACGGACGAAGTGAGCAAGCCAGTGATTTCATTGCGGGGAACCTGGAAGATCAACATGAGCCCCGGCGCGAAGTTCTGGTCCAATGACACTGACATAAGTTCTTGGCGCGATGTCCGCGTTCCCGGGCAGATCGATCGGCAAGGCTTTGGAGGTCGTGGCGGCCGCGGAGCAGGCGGCAATCCGGTTCCATACGCTTATAAAACAAAACTGACCATCCCGTCGGACTTCGCCGGCAAACATATTTTCATCCAATTCCAAGGCGTCACCGGCACGGCCACCGTCTGGGTCAATGGCATCCAGGTCGGCAAGCCGCACATTGGCGGCTTCACGCTATGGGATGTTGATATTACCGAGCAAGTGAAGCCGGGTGATGACAACTGGCTCACGGTTCAAGTCAAAGAACCCTCTCAGAACGATTCATCTGTCGGGGCTCGCTATCAGGGCGGCATTATTCGCGATGTTTCGCTGGTCGCCGTGCCGCAAGCGCATTTCACGCGGTTGAATGTCGAGACGGATTTTGACTCGGAATATAAGAACTCAACACTGAAGGTCTGGGTGGGAGCCGCAGTTGAGAGCGATGCGAACGTAAATTTGACACTGACAGCGCCCGACGGCGGCAGCGTCGCACTTGATCCCCGCGTAATCAAACTTACCGCATCCCAGTCGGAGTTGATCGCGGATATTCCCGTCGCGGCACCGGCCAAGTGGGATGCGGAACACCCGAATCTCTACACGCTGAAAGCATCGCTGGTAGAGAACGGCAAGACGACGGAAGTAATTTCCCGGAAAATCGGCTTCCGTAAAATCGTTGTGGACGGCCGGCGTCTGCTGGTGAACGGCAAGGAGGTCAAACTGCGCGGGGCGGGGCAGTTTGACAGCGACGCCCTCAATGGCAGAGCGCTCTACCCCGGTGAAGCCGAAGACGACGTGAAGCTCTACAAAGCGGCGAACATGAATTACGCACGGCCCGCGGTGTATCCGGCGAACGTCGAGTTTTTGGACGCTTGCGACAAATACGGGCTGTACGTCGAATGCGAATGCCCGTGCTGGAATCCGGGAACGCCGGCCATGACGCCGAGTTATCTAAGCCAGACCTCGGAAATGGTGGAGGCTTATCGGAGCCATCCGAGCATCATCCTATGGAACCTGGCCAACGAGACCAACTACAGCGTCAACATCCGCCGCGAGGGGGAATACATCCATGCGGAAGATAAAACGCGGCCGGTGATTTTTAGCTGGTCCCACAGCGTCACGCGCGGCGATCCACTGCCGTACGACGTTTATAGCTATCACTATCCGAGCTGGGACGTCGATTTAGGCCAGCCCGGTGTGGCGATTTTCAACAACAGCGGCCGGGGATTACAAATCCCGGTTCCCCCGATGCCGGTGCTGGCCGATGAATTCGCACACCCTTCGGCGTATGACACCGAAGAACGCTCGCGCGATCCCAACGTGCACGCTTTCTGGGGCGAGAGCATCAAGCGATTCTGGGAAAAGATGTTCACCACCGAAGGCTCGCTCGGCGGCGGAATCTGGGCCTTTGATGACGATCCAATCAATAGCTCCGAAAACGTCTATGGCTGGGGTCTGGTGGATGTGTGGCGGCGACCCAAGCCGGAATTTTACATGGCGAAGAAAGCGTATTCGCCGGTGCGGTTGGAAGACAAACTCGTCGCCAACCCCGGCGTTGGCCGGCCGCTGGTGCTGCCGATCAACAACTGGTTCGATCAGTCAAACCTGAACGAAGTCAAACTCACATGGAAAGTAGGCTCGGAAGCCGGCACGATGCCAGGGCCTGACGTGCCGCCCCATTCATCGGGATTGTTAACGCTTCCAGCCCGGCAATGGAAGTCAGGCGATGTCGTGAACATCAAATTCACAGGGCAAGACGGGATGGTGATCGACGAATACAACATCCCGGTTGATCCGTCTCCGGTAACG
>JBEKYH010000330.1:0-5964 GCA_049511115.1 Tepidisphaeraceae bacterium
AACATTTTGACGCCGGGCGTGTCGATGACGCAGCCGCCGAAATCCAGGTCATAGCGGCGGGCGCTGGTCGTCGTGTGGATGCCTTTTTCGGTGAAGCGGCTGACGGCGCCGACGCGGATGTCCAGGCCGGGCTGGACCGCCGAGATGAGGCTGCTTTTGCCCACGCCGCTGTGGCCGGCGAGGACGGTGGCTTTGTCTTTCAGCAAATCGCGCAGTTCTTCGAGGCCCGATTTTTCGGTGACGCTGACTTTGCAGCAGCGGTATCCAAGGCTGGCGTAGTGGGCCAACGCCTTTTCGGCAAAGGTCATTTCCGTGACGGCATCCGCAGCGCCGGCGGCGAGGTCAATCTTGTTGAGGCAGATGATGGGATCAAGCCCTCCGCTTTTGGCGGCGACGATCATGCGGTCGATCAGGCCCCATTTCACTTTCGGCTCGATGAGGCTCGCGACGATGAGCATCTGCTGGGCGTTGGCGACGATGGGGTGCTGGCGGTCGCGGTTGAAGCTGTTGGCGCGGGTGAGGACGGTGCGGCGGGGGAGGACTTGTTCGATGACCGCCTCGGCCTGGGCCGGGCTGTCGGGGTCCAGTTCCGCCTTGGAATCGCGGAAGTGGACTTCGTCGCCGACGACGATGGCCGTTTCGGAAAGGCGGGAGAGGGTTTTGCGAGCCACGCACAGGCGGTTGCCGGTGGGGTGGCCGACTTTGTAGAAGAGGGAAAAGACCTGCAAAACCTGGCCGATGGGAAGGGTCTGGATTTCCTCGGCGGTGAGGCCGTCGGCGGCGCGAAGTTCGGCGGTGCGCTCCATTTTGCGGAACTGGGAATTCTTGGCGCGGTCGCCGAACTGCTCGTAGCGCTTGCGGTCATCCTCGCCGAAGCCGTCGAGGAGGTCGTCGGTGGAGGGCTTCTCGCGCGGGGGCTTTTGCGATTTACGTTTCATGATCTCCAACAGCTTCATACAAGCAGGGTTCTGACGAATTACAACTGACAGACTACAATACACCCGATGCACCGTACGCGGGTCAAGATTTGCGGGATTACTCGACCAGAGGATGCGGCCGCCGCCGCTACGGCCGGGGCGGACGCGATCGGGATTGTGCTGCACGCTAAATCGAAGCGGTGCATTCCTGTGGAGGACGCGCGCGCGGTGCGCAAGGCGGTGCCGCCGTTTGTGTCGACCATCGGGCTGTTTGTGGATGCCAAGGCAGAGACGATCCTCTCGGCGGCCAGCGCGCTGAGCCTGTCGATGGTGCAATTGCACGGGGGCGAGGGGCCGGACTTGATCGAGGCGCTCGATCCGATACCGGTGATAAAGGTCGTGCATGTCACGGCGGCGACGCTGGGAAATGATTTGAAGCTGTGGCGCGAATTGATCAGCGAAGGCAGGGTTCCAAATCTGTTTGGGCTGCTGATGGACGCGGCCGCGGGGGGCGGGACCGGCGTGAGCAATGATTGGGATACCCTTCACAAGCACCTGATGGCGGGAGATTTGAGGGAGATTCCGGTCTGGATCGCGGCGGGAGGACTGAACCCGCGTAACGTCTCGGAGGTGGTGCATCGCCTGCACCCCTGGGCGGTGGATGTGGCCAGCGGCGTGGAAGTGCGGCCGGGGGAGAAATCGCGCGAGCTGATCGGGGAGTTTATTCAGGCGGTGCGGCACGCGGACGCGGGGCGGTAGCTTCGGGGGTGGTAGCAGCCGTAGCTTCGGTGTCACAAGCTTTGTCGATCTGAATCACATTTTTTACCCCGGCGCTGTCAGGATCGGGCATGTGAATGCCGCCGGGGCGGGGAATGCCGTTATGGGAGATGGCCTGGTCGCTGAGGGTGAATTGCATCTTGGAGCCGGTATCGGGGAATTGAAGTTTGTAGAGGGTGGCGATCGTGGGCTGTTGACCGGCGGGCAATCCGGCGACGGGGAGCGGCTGGACCTGGTTCAACTGGGCGGCCAGGACGATGCGGCCGTTGTCGTCGTAGAGATAAACCAAGCCGGGCTGGAGAGTCTGGCGGTCGTACCAGACTTCCTTTTCCACGCGCATGCGATCGGTGGAATGGACGATCGAGTCGACAACGTAGGCGTCAGTGTTGTTGTCGAAACGCATCACGGGGTATGGCTCGTGATTGAAATTCGTATCCAGCCTACCGACGGCCAGCACGTCGAGAATCAAATCGGGGCGGATGGGGATGGATTCGACGCACGGCTTGCCGATGTTTTTCATGCGGCCCCACCACATGGTGTCCATGCCCTGGACGACTTTGAGCCAATACAGATCGTCGGTGACGCCCATCTCGAATGCCGGGCCGAATTCGTTGTGGGCGGTGATGAACAATTCGTGCGGCGCGCGATAGAGGATGACGCCATCGGCGGAGACGGCATGGGCCTGGTGCTGATCGTCCACGATTGAGCCGTCAAATTTCTGCCGGGCCCAGAGGCTGGGGATTTGCGCGTTATTGGCGTTGATGCGCGCGACGATTGTGTCCAGCGAATCGGTCGGGCCAAAGTAGCGCTGCCGCGTGGTTTGCTCGGGCTGGCAGGCCGAAAGGACCAGCGCAGACAGCGGGAGCAGGCTGAAAACAATTCGCTGCGGGAGGCTAATCATGCGGCCTCACCGCTGAGAACCTGGCTGAGCTGCGCGCTGACATCGGCAATCTGCTGCTCATCGAGGCGCGGATTGAGGAGGTCGATGATCTGGTCCGAGCCTTTCATGCGGACGGTCCAGTATTCGCGATCTTCGTCGAAGTGCGTGGATTCGTAGGCGATGAGGCGCTTGCGCATGAGGATCAATCCCAATACAAAGCGGAAGTTGGCCTTGGCGGGTTCGTCGCCGGCTTCGCTGAGGCGTTGGAAGAGGTCGCACAGGACGGAATCGTCAACAAAAACCTTGGGCTTGGCGACCGGGCCGGTGGGCATGGTCGCGTGCCAGAAGGCAAGCAAGGGAGCGCGGTCGAAGCTTTCCCAGCATTCGCCGGCGAGGTCGAGGCGCTCGAGGCCGGCATCGGTTTCGCGGACAGCGGCGGTGAACTTTTCGCCGGGCGCGATGTCGCGGCCGCAGATGGAACATTTTCCGCGCGCGCGGGCGAAGGAATAACCGGACGATGTGGGACTCGACGTGGGACTCGCAATTGGGGATTGAGCAGCCGTGCTCATGAGGACCTCCGTGAAAAGTTTAGGCCAACTTAACAGCCAAAGCTTACCATAAACACGCGGATCGCCAAAATCCTACCCGCCGGGCTGCTGGCGCTTCCAGATCGCCGGGGACAGGCGCTGGATGACGGCCAATGTGCGCACAAGCGTGTGGTGCGTTTCCTGGTCAATGGTTGCGCGGGCGCCGGCATCGGGGACATCAGGGAGATTGATTTTCACGTTGTAAATGGCGCAGCGCACGGTCGCCGTTGCCAGGTCGGCGGCGATGGCTAGATCCGACAGCAAATGGGGATTGACGGCGGGAAGAATCTGCTCGCACAATTCGAGGGTGGCGAGCGCCGTCGCGGCGACGGCCTGTGGCGCGCCAATACAGGCGGCCAGCGCGGCGGCGATGATTTCCTTGCGCTTGGGAGTGTTCTCAGCCAGCTTTCGGGCGGCGGAGAGAACGGTGAAGGCGTCCTGGTCCTCGGCCATCAGTTCTGTGAGGACAAGTCGCGCTCTTGTGAGTTGCGCCAGGGCCTGCTTGAGTTGGGGCTGAAAGTCGGCCAGGTCCTTTTTGCCGATGCTGTAATTGACGGCCATTTCGGCCAGGGCCGCCGCGAGGGCGCCGGTGAGGGCGGCGACGCTTCCGCCGCCGGGAGTGGGCTGACGCGCCGCGGTGGCGGCGAGATACGCCTGAATCGTCGCGGTTTGATCGAGCACGAAGGCTCCCGTGCAGTCCAGCGCCGCGCCATCAACGTCACTATCGCGGAGCGCCGGTGTCGAGTTGAATTCCCTTGGGCGTTAAGTCCACGATCGGGAACGAGGAGTATTCTACTTTCCCCGTGGGGATTTTCACGGAATCCGGATCGGGCGTGCAGACAGTCACCACGCAATTGCGCAGACGATTTCGCGCGTAGGCGCGAACGTCATCCAGCGTGACCGCGCCGATCTGATCGGGGAAACGCAGGTGATAATCGTAACCCAGCCCGAATAGCTCATCGAGAGCCGACTGCTCGGCCTGGCTGTCGGGCGTCTCATGATCCAGCGCATCGCCGGTGGTGATGAGGTCGCGGCTGCGGCCGAACCAATCGGCTTGCATGTCGGTGTCCGTGCCCTGAAGGCGGGCCATGTTCACCAGCAAGCGCTGGCCGACTTCGGTGACCTTGCTCGGGTCACATTCGGCATAGGCGATCATGGTGCCGGGAATCTGAGCGGACTGGCCGGGCTGATCGTAGGCGGCCGCCTCGTAGGAGAGGCCCAGGCCGCGGAGAGTTTCGAAGATATAGCCGGTGGGATAGCTGAAACCACCGGCGAGCGTGAAGGCGCGAATCGCAGTCGGCTCTGAGGGTTCGCCGATGATGCTGTCGGATTGGAATCCGACGACGACGCTGGCCGGGCCTTGCTCGGTCTTCTGAACTTTCACCTGCGTGACATTTAAGAATGGCGTGGCATTGTCAGCTTGATGATCGGCGGGGGCGAAGGTCCGAGCCGCGATCGGGGGAACTTTGGCTCCGCCGCCGAGGAGCTTCTGGGCCATGTCTTTGGCCTGCTCGGGATCGACGTCGCCGAAAATGGTCAGGACGCGGGGGGCGCTGAGGATTTTATCGGCGTACCACTGCTTCATCTGCGCGGCTGTGAATTTCTGCACGTTTTCAGCGGTGCCGATGGGCATGAACTGATACGGCGAATTGGACGGGCCGTAGAATTCCTGTTTGAAGAAGCGGAAGGCGCGATTGTGCCATTCGGCGTCCTGGCTGGAGATTTCAGCAGCGAGGCGCTGCTTCATTTCGCCGACCTGGTCATCGGCGAAAGTTGGATGCAGGACGATATCGGCGTACTGCGCAAGCGCCGAGGGGAGATCATCCTTGGTGCAGCTCATGGCCCATGACCAGGTGTTGTTGCCGCAGGAGGCGCCGAATTCCGCGCCGATGGAATCGAAATACTCGGCAATCTGCTCGGCCGATTTTCCGCCGGCGCCGCGCTGAAGGGAAACCATGGTCAGGTTGCCCAGGCCATTGGTGGAGGCGTCTTCGGCGGTCACGCCGCCGAGACTGTACATGCGGACGGTTACCAGGGGAGTATTCGTAAACCGCTTGAGGAGCAGCACGGTGCCGTTATCGAGGACGAAGCGCTGCACGGTGCTGGGGCCGGCGATTTGCTCGGCGGGCGAAGATGAAGTCGAACCGGGCGTTTGCGCCTGCACGGCGGGGCGAATCAGATCCTCAGCCTTGGGCAATCCGGCGGAACCGACGGCTTCTTCGGGAAGCATGACGGTGGTCAGGAGCTTGCCGGGGTCGAGGTATTTAACGGCGGCGGCCTGGACCTGCGCGGCCGTGACATTGCCGACGCGCTCGACGTAGCGATCGCTAAAATGAGGATCGCCGCTGGAGAGATAGTCGGTGGCCAGCGAGGCGGCGACATCCTGGGAGGTCTGCATCTGCTTGAGGCGGGCCATCTTCATTTCGGTCTTGGCGCGCTGGAGGCTGGCGTCGTCGACGCCGTGGGCGCGGATGTCGGCGAGATCGGCCAAGGTGGCGGCGATGGCGGGCTGGACCTTGGCGGCGTCGGTCTGCAGGTCGATCATGAAGCTGCCGTCGACGAAGGAGGGAGTCCAATCTTCGGCGGAGACGGTGCTCACGACCTGACGATTATCGCGCAGGTCTTCAACAAGTGCCGCACTCTCGCTGCCGCCGAGGATGGTGGCGAGGAGATCGAGAGCGTACATGTCGGGGCTGTCTTCCTTCACCGAAGCGAACGCGAGATCAATGCGAGCCTGGCCGAGTTTGGGGAATGTCGCGACCAGGGTGCGGGGACCGACAACCGGTGGCTCCTGGGCGATGTC
>JBEKYH010000331.1:0-5962 GCA_049511115.1 Tepidisphaeraceae bacterium
CACATCGTCGCCATCAGTTCGATGGCCGTTTACGACTATGTGAATCTGCCCTCACGATCGACAGTCACGGAAGACTCTCCGATCGACGCGCAAATGACCGGCCGCGACGATTACGCCCAGTCGAAAATGTTGCAGGAAATGCTTGTTTGGCAGACTGCACAATCAGCGGGATGGCGCTGGACGATCCTACGGCCCGGCGTGATCTATGGGAAGGGCAAGCTCGTGAGCGCGCGCCTGGGAATCGCCGCCGGCAAATGGATTTTCCGCACCGGGCGCTCCGCTTCGATGCCTCTCACCTACGTCGAGAATTGTGCCCAGGCGATTATTCGGGCCGTCGAAAGCCCAGCCGCCAATGGGCAGGTGCTGAACATCATCGACGATGCGCCGCCGACGCAAAAGCAATATGGTTCGCTCCTGGCGGCGCGCCTTTCCCCTCGGCGGCGCGTCCTTCCAATTCCGTGGCTGTTCTTGCGATTCGCCGCCGGCGCGGCGCAGGCGGTCAACGATTCGTTCTTCAACGGCCGCGCCAAAATCCCCGGCCTGCTGGTTCCGGCGCGCCTGCACGCCCGGTGCAAGCCGCTGCGCTACGCCAACGAGCGGGCCAAGCGGATTTTAAATTGGACGCCGCGCTACACGCTTGCGGAGGCGCTGGACCGGTCCATTCAAGGAGAGCAGGCGTGACTTTCCGCCTTGGTTATCTTGTCAGCGATTACCCGCACGCTGCCTACACATTCATCCAGCGCGAGGCCGCCGCGCTGCGCGATCTGGGGCATCATGTTCAGACCTTTTCCATTCGGCCTCCCGAGCCGGGCCAGATGCTCGATGACCAGTTGCGGTTGGAAAGCGCAGCGACGATCTACCTGCTTCCGACCGCGCCGTGGACCCTTGCCGCTGCGCACTTGCGTCTACTCCTGACAAATCCACTGCGATATTTCAATGCCCTAATCGCGGCACTGTCTTTTCGACCGCCGGGATTTCAAGGTGTTTTGAAACAATTGGCCTATTTTGCGGAAGCCGGCCTGCTCGCCCGGCAGATGCGCCGCCGACAGCTTACTCACCTGCATAATCATTTTTGCAATTCAAGTTGCTCGGTGGCCTTGATTGCCTCCGAACTGGGCGGCTTCACGTTCAGTTTCACCGTGCACGGCCCGACCGATTTTGTGGATACCGAATACTGGCGGCTCGATGAAAAAATCCGCCGCGCCGTGGCCGTGAACTGCATCAGCCAATTTGCGCGGGAGAAGGCGCTGCAATCAGCCGCGCCGGATGAAGCTGGCAAACTGCGCATTGTTCACTGCGGCGTGGAACTGGCTGAATTTGATCCACCTAACTCGAAAACTGCTGGCGCCCGCCTCTTGTTCATCGGCCGACTGGCGAAGGCGAAGGGACTGCACTTTCTTCTGCGAGCTTTCGCGGAAATCTCGCAGTCGCAGCCCGATGCGACGCTGACGCTTGCCGGCGACGGTCCGGAGCGACCTGCCCTGGAAAAGCAGGCCGCCGATTTGGGCGTCGCCTCGCGAGTCCGCTTTCTCGGCTATCAATCGCAAACGCAGATTCGCGGCGAATTGGCCGCCGCCGACGTTTTCGTGATGACCAGCCTGGCCGAAGGATTGCCCGTCGTTGTGATGGAGGCGATGGCGGCGGGAGCTCCCGTGGTCGCGCCGAATATCGCGGGGATTCCAGAATTGATCGAGGATAGGGTCACGGGATTATTAACGCCAACCGAGGATTCGCACGCCACGGCCAGCGCGGTTCTGAAACTCCTGGGCGACGGCAGTCTGCGGCAATCGCTGGTTCAAGCCGCACGAGCCAAGGTCCAAACAGATTTTAATATTCGCCACGAAGCTGGATGGTTCGCCAGAATCCTTGAGTCTGCCGAGGCCGGCCAATCCGAACCCAATCGCCCGGCATCTTCCCCCTCGCCATGTACTCAGGGAGAGGGTCGGGGGGGTCGGGGTGAGGGTTCCTCGACCAGTGAGAACCCCGTCGAAAAACCAAAAGGCGACCCTCACCCTAACCCTCTCCCTGAGTACATGGAGAGGGGACCAGAGGCAGTTGCTCGAAGCGATCGTCGATTTCTCCTTATCAGCCCGTGCCGCAACGAAGCCCAATATATGCGGCGCACCTTGGAAAGCGTCGTCGCGCAATCCACACTCCCCGCCCTCTGGATTATCGTCGATGACGGCTCGACCGACGCGACGCCCGCGATCCTCAGCGAATATGCGGCCAAATACCCTTTCATCCGCGTGCTGCGCCGCGAGGATCGCGGATTTCGCCAGCTTGGCGGCGGCGTGATCGACGCATTCTATGCGGGACTAGAGAGCGTGAGACTCGACGACTTTGACTATCTGTGCAAACTCGATCTCGATCTGGTCCTGCCGCCGCGCTACTTCCAAACGCTGATGGAAAAAATGGAATCCGAGCTGCGCCTGGGGGCGTGTAGCGGCAAGACCTTTTACCAGCATCCGCGCACGGGAAGATTTATTGCCGAGCCGTGTGGCGACGAGCAGGCCATCGGCGCCAGCAAATTCTATCGCGTGAAATGTTTCCAGCAGATCGGCGGGTTTGTGCGCGAGCTGATGTGGGACGGAATCGACGGCCACCGCTGCCGGATGGTGGGATGGATGGCCATGTCGTGCGATGATCCGCGCTTGAATTTTGAGCACCTTCGCCCCATGGGGACGAGCGACAAAAACTGGTGGACCGGCCGCAAGCGCCACGGCCAGGGTCAGTATTTCATGGGGACGAGCTTCTTATATCTGCTGGCAAGTTGTGTTTATCGCCTGGGCCAGCCGCCCGTAGTGATTGGCGCGATAGCATCGTTCTGGGGCTATGTGCAAAGCGCGATCCAGCGCCGCCCCCGCTATGGCGACGAAGAATTCCGCCGGTTTCTGCGGCGATGGCAGTGGAATTGTCTAATCAAGGGGAAAGCGGCCGCGACCGCGGAACTTGATCGCCGTCAGGAGCTGGCGCGGGGGTGATGTGCGCGGATGGCCTTCACGATCGCCGCTTCGAATAACTCACCGGCCCGCTGCCACGTGTACGGCTGGGCTGTAGTAGACGCGGCGTCGCTCATCGCTCGCCATTGCTCGTTGGATAGTTTTGCGATCGACACCAAATGGCGTGCCAATTGTGCCGCGTCACCCACATCCGCGAGAAATCCATTGACTCCATCGGCGATCGCCTCCATCGGCCAGCCGACGCGCGTTGAAATCACCGGGCAGCGGCAGGCCATCGCCTCCAGCGCGGGCATATAAAATCCCTCGGCATGGCTCGCGCAGAGCCACCCGTCGCAAGCCGCGTAGATGTCCTTCAACTGATTTTGCGGCGGATTCTGCACATAAACCGCGCCGGGCGGCAGGGGAAGTTTTCGATCCGCTGCGCCAACGCCCAAGGCGATCACCTTCAAATTGCCGCAGGCTTTGCGGGCCAATTCAATCGCCTTGATGGCCACGTCGCATCCCTTAAACGGTGTGGTCGAATACAGCATCCCGATGGTCGGTACACCTTGTTTCCCGCGGGGCGGCGCGTGGAATTGCGCATGATCCAGCCCATAGGGAACGAGCGATGCCGTCGCGTCGCCGAATTTGTCGCGCGCGATATCGGCGAGCCACCGGGACACGACCACGCGATGAAGTGGCAATCGCCACACCGCATCGACGTCCTCCGCGGGACCGCCCCAGGTTTCGTAGTGCTGGATGAGGTGCAGCTTGGCGCCCTTGGCCGGCGGAAGCGCCGCTACCCATTGGGCAGTGCGCCACCATGTCGCGATCACCGCGTCGGCATTGGGCAAATCCGCCGCGCCGATCGCGCGGCTGGATTCGATCACAATGTGTTTCACGCCGGACCCATCGAGGTGCGATGGTCGCATTCCAGCGGGTCCGGGCCAATGGCGGCGGCCAGCGAGGGCGCGCAGCTTTTCTTTCGTTCCGACGTTCGGGTAGGGGGCGGAAAAAACCGTTACATCATGTCCGCGGCGGTTGAGTTCCTTGGCGAATTCGCTCACCGCGCGCACGCCGCCGGAAAGGTCCGCCCGTTCCAGGATGAAGTTGATTGTCATCACGCCCCCCTCATGAACCGGCGGCGAAGAGCCGCTTGATCGCACGCCAGTGCGGGCCGAATCGACTCGCCCCAAAGGCCACGCGCAGCTCCTTAATCCAGCGCCGCTTCATTCCGTAATAGCAGCCGCCGTGAAACGCGACGACGCGCCCCGCATTGAGGTACGGCGTGATATTCCGCCGCGCCAGATAATCCTGTCTCACTTTCACCAGCCGTTTTCCGGCGGCGTTGGTGTGAAAAACGGTCCAGCTTTCGTCTTCCACTTTAACCAGCGCAAAAACGCCATGCTTCTTGATATACGCTTCAAACGCGACCTCCACGAGATATCGGGGCGAACCCTTGCCATCGTCGGGAACTGGGCTGATCCCAGAAAAATTCGACGCGATGTATGGACCGGCGAATTCTTGCATGGCCTCGACGAACTTGCTCCGCTTCATGAGCGCGAAATTCAGGCTGCATTTCTGCGTGAAATACCAGCCGGGAAACGGGGCGTCGTGATGCTTGACGGGCATGTTGAAGCTGCCGCCGATGGCGAAAGTATCGGGGCGATCCAATAGCTCCAGCGCGCGCGGGAGCCAATCGTCGTCGCCATTGCGGTAGGGGAGCGTGTCGCTTTTGAAGAAGAGGATATAGGGCTTGGAACCGATCGCTCCAGCCGCGTGTTCCTGCAGATAGCAGGTATTCTTGTTGTTATCAGGGTGATTTGGCCCAATGAGCTGCAGCTTGTCGATGTGGCCCTTCTGGAATAGATCGAAACAGACTGAGTGCGTGGCCGGGGAGCTGCCGCCGTCGACCAGCACGATTTCACCGGGACGACCGCCGAGGAAGGCGATCCAGTCCGACAGCACATCCGCCAGGGTTTCGGCGTTGCCGAAATTCGCTGCCGAGAGCGAGACCTGATTGAGCGCTTCCTGTACGGTCATAGTTTATGTTGCGCATTCAATTTCGCCAGCCCCGCCGCGAGCTTTCCCGCCGGATCGTTCCGAGCCAGGTCAAAATATCCCGCGGCGCGATTGCGGAATAGATCGTACCAGAAGGGAAAGCGCCCGGCGTCGGGATGATTTGGTCCCTTCAGTTTTCCGACGAACTTGATTTTTGCGGCCGCCAGTCGCCAACGCGCCCCGATCAGAACATTGCTTGCCCGGCTCCGGTGCGGCTCCTTATTTCGCAGACAGTCGAGCCAGGGCGTGGAAAACGCTCCCGTGGCAATGACAGCATCGAGATATTCCCGCCTGAGCCGCCGCGCGGGGAGAACGTGGGCCATTTGCAGCGATGGCGTGTACCAGGTTTCCCAGCCGAGCCTCTGCGCGAGCAGGCCGATCTCGGTGTCGTCGCCGCTGGTCAGCGCGCCGCCGGTTCTCCCGGTGAGATGGCAGCCGATGTCCAGGAGAATCCGGCGAAACAACGCGGTCCGACCCGTCATTCCGGCCCCGCACGGCGGGTCATCTTCGAGAAGAATTAGCTTTCGCTCAGCTTCGCCCATGTCACGGATGGCCAGCGCCTGGGCATAGTGCTCCTGAAAATCGGGGGGAATACTCGCGGGATCTTCAAATACCGGGGCGATTTTCCCGCCGGCGATTCCCGCGGAGGGATGCGCCGCAAAAAACGCGATGCAATTCTGTGCCCACTGCGGCGAAACGAGATTGTCATCGTCGATGAACGAAAGCAATTCTCCGCGCGCTTCGGCCGCCGCGCGGGCTCGCGCTCGCGTGTGACCGGCGATGGGTTCGCTCACCACACGCAGGGGCAGAGCCAACCGCCGCCCCGCATCCTCCGCGACTTTCCGCGTATCGTCGGTGCTGGCGTTGTCCACAACGAGACACTCCCACGCGCCGGGCATATTTTCCATTTGGGCGAGCGCGTTAAGCGCTGCCGGGAGTCGCGCGGCGGCGTTGTGGGCGCA
>JBEKYH010000332.1:0-7965 GCA_049511115.1 Tepidisphaeraceae bacterium
TTAATGGAGAAGTCCTCGAAGGTGACCAGCGCGGGCGGTTTGCCGGCGGGAGCGGCGGCCGGGCCGGCGTTCAAACCACGGAACGCGCGGCCGCCTTGCGGGCCGTTTTGGGCGGTGTCGCCGCCGGGCATTTCGCCGAGGAACTGGCAGGCGTCGAGCACGATAATGCCCTGCCGGATTGGGGCGACGGCGCGGGCGGGCAATGGAAACAACAGGGCGGCGAGCAAGGCGAGGAGAGGTGGCTTCACAGGCAGGATTTTCATTGATGGCTCCGCTGAAGACTGCTGTAGATTCACCGGCCCTCCCCCTGTGTACAGGGAGAGGGAGAAATAGGGAGATTACCAAGAATCGGCGTTTCATCCTTGGAATGGGTGCGCCAATTGATTCGGCAGAGCGTTACCTCCGCCCCCGGTACGCCGGGGGAGGATTGAGGAGGGGGTTCGGCGGGCTTTTCCCAAGAACGTCGAGTGGAGTTGGCGGCAGCAGCGGCGTAACCCCCTCCCAACCCTCCCCCGGAATATCGGGGGCGGGTGAAAAATGGCGCCTCCGGGCCCGATGCATTTCCGAATGAATCAGCCGAAGCATTAGAATAGCCCCAGCGCCTCGCGCCCATTATGCCAAATGAAGCGGCGAAAAACCGGCTGCCCGGGCTCGACGGCTTGCGTGCGCTGTCGGTATTGGCGGTCATTTTCTTGCACCTGTATTCCGTCGGGTCGCTGCCGCAGACCGCATTCTGGTCGGAAATATCCCAGCATGGCGGCAACGGCGTTACGGTATTCTTTGTCCTCTCGGGCTTCCTCATCACCTGGCTGCTCCTTGGCGAGGAATCGGACACCGGCCGCATCCATCTGGGGGCGTTTTATGCACGCCGATTCCTGCGCATCGTTCCGCCGGCGCTTCTCTACCTGCTGTTTGTGCGGCTGCTTGGGGCACTGAACATACTACCGGTAAGCTGGAGCGATGTTTTCCAGGCTCTTTTTTTCGTGCGGAATTTTTTCACGCGCGGGCCGGGCGAGACCATCCACTATTGGTCGCTGGCGGTTGAGGAACAGTTTTATCTCCTCTGGCCATTGATGCTGCTCTTCATGCCCCGCCGCCTGCGCCTGCCGCTGACGGCGCTGCTGGTGGTTTTCGCGCCGCTGTGGAGAATGGAGGTTTTCGCCGACGGCGCGCTGCCCATCCGGCAGATGTGGCGCACGGATATTGTCTATGACACGCTGCTGATCGGGTGCCTGCTGGCGCTATTGCGCAAAGGCCCGCGGACTTCACGCTGGATGAATGGAAGAATTCTGCGCTCGCCGATGATTCTCATTGTGTCAGTCGCCGCGATTTGGATCGCACAACTGCCGTGGACGACGACGCAAGTGGGTCTTTCATTTGGGGCATCCATATTAAACATCGGGATCGCGGTGGCGATAAACTATGTGGTACAGGGGAGACACTCTCCCATCGACTGGTTTTTGAACTGGTCGCCGATTGTGTGGATCGGGCAGCTTTCCTACAGCCTGTATTTGTGGCAGGAATTTTTTTGTTACAAGGGGTCGGGGGGCAACTTCCCTGTGCGCGGGTTCCCGCAGAATGTGCTGCTGACTTTCGCTTGCGCGGCAATTAGCTTCTATTGCATTGAGCGGCCAATGGCTCGCCTGCGGCGGCGGATCGACGCGCCAAACTCGTCCAGCAAGGGCTGAGCAAATTCTTTTGAAAAATCGAAATTGCCTCGTGATAAGCGCGAGCTATAATGCCCCGCCGAAAGTGGCCGGGCGCCGTCCCCGCCGCATCGGCCGGTCAGGGAGAACAACTGCAAGCGCATCGATTGGTTGCGCCATGGCTTGGGGCCGTGTGCGCCGTTCATTGAGGTGGGCGCATGCCAACTCCAGAGGCTCCGGCAACAGAAACCAAAGCACCGCAGACGCCCGCCGCACCGGCGCGGCCGAGCGCCACTCCCAAACAAACCGAACTGCCCCCCCACCCGAAGCCGACGACGGCGCCGACGAAACATAGACGCCCCTTGGTTTGGATTGTCGTCCTAATAATTGTCGGCGGGCTGGGCGTTATCGCCACACCCTGGATCGTCAATGTATTGAACACCGTTTCGACGGACGACGCTTATGTGAACGGCCACGTGACCTTTGTCGCGCCGCGCGTGGCCGGGCAGGTTTTGCGCGTTCTGGTGGACGACAACAACCGGGTGCATCAGGGCGATCTGCTCGTGCAGATTGATCCCGAGCCGTTCCAGGTGCAGGTGGACATCGCCCAGGCGGCCGTCAACTCGGCGGCCGCGGACCTGGTCGTCGCGCAGGCGCAGACGCTGAGCATTGAGGGCCAGGTGCGCAGCGCCCGATTCAATTTGGATCACTCCATAGAAGACGTCGACAATCAGATCGCCCTGCTGCATTCCAAGGTGGCCACGTTGGGGTCGATGAAGGCGTCGCTCGACAAGGCGCAGTTGGATTACGACCGCGCGGCGCCGCTCGTCGTGTCGGGCGCGGTATCCAAGACGGATTTCGACGCGCGGACTGCGGCGCTGCTGGTGGGAAAGGCGCAGTACGAAGAGGCATTACAGGGGGTTTACCAGGTTCGAGTTTCGCTGGGGCAACCCGCGGTGCCGACAACGGGCGATGATCTCACGCAGTTGCCGCCGGACTTGGATCAGACGTTCTCAACCGTGCGCCAGGCGCAGGCGACCTTGATTCAGGACGCGGCGCAGTTAGGTGTAACCGAATCGTTCAATCTCACGCCAAAGGAGATGGTCGCGGATTTTTACAAGCGCGACCCAGACGGCAACATTGATCGAATCTACGCACAGCTTCTCAAGGACGCGCCCGGCATCAAACAGGCCGAGGAAAAACTGGCGGTGGCGAAGAGCAATCTGGAGCAGGCCGACTTGAACCTGCGCTATACCAACGTGGTGGCCGAGATCGACGGCGTGGTCTCCCAGCGCAGCGTGAACCCGGGCGACAACGTCGTCGTGGGCCAAAGCCTGATGGCGATGCGCTCGCTGACTGACATCTGGGTGGACGCCAATTTCAAGGAGACACAGCTTGCCGATTTGCGCATCGGGCAGGAAGCCGACCTGGACGTAGACATGTACGGCCGCCACCGCATGTTCAAAGGACGCATCTCCGGCTTTGAGAACGGGACGGGATCGACGCTGGCGCTTCTCCCGGCGGAGAATGCGACGGGCAATTTCGTGAAGGTCGTGCAGCGCTTGCCGGTGAGGATTGACCTGGTGGATTACGACCCCGGTAACGATCCGCTGTTTGTCGGTTTGTCGGTAACGCCGACGGTCTACATCAACCGGGCGGCAACGGGACAGGACGCCGGCAAGGTATTGCAGCCCTATTTGCCGACGGCTGCGCCGCCTGCAACCACCCTTCCGACGGCGGCGGCGCCGGAGACGCAGCCATGACCAGCGCGGCGATCAGCGCCGTGACGCCGCGGCGGGCGATCAGTCCCTGGCTCGTTGCCGTCGCGGTAGTCATCCCGACCTTCATGGAGGTTTTGGATACGACCATCGCCAATGTAGCGCTGCGCTACATTGCGGGCGGACTCTCGGCGGCGGTCACCGACAGCGAATGGGTCATCACCAGTTACCTGGCGGCCAACGCAATCATCCTCCCCATTTCCGGCTGGCTGGGAGCGCATATGGGGCGGCGGAATTATTTTCTCCTGTCGATTGTCGTGTTCACCATTGCGTCGGGGTTGTGCGGACTTTCCACCAGCCTGGGAGAACTGATCGCCTTCCGCGTGCTGCAAGGTCTGGCGGGGGGCGGGCTGCAACCCTCAAGCCAGGGGGTTTTGCTGGATGCATTCCCGCCGGAAAAGCAGGGATCGGCGATGACGCTCTTCGCCGTGGCGGCGCTTTTGGCGCCGGTCGTCGGGCCGACGCTGGGCGGGTATATCACCGATAATTACGGCTGGCGGTGGATTTTCTATCTCAATCTTCCCGTCGGGGCGCTCGCGTATATCATGTGCAAATTGTTGGTGTCTGATCCGGATTATTTGACGGCGCAGAAGGCTAAGCTGCGAAAGCTGCCGCTGAATTTTGACGTCATCGGCCTGTGCCTGCTGGCCGTCACCATGTGCTCGTGGGAAATCGCGCTGAGCAAGGGGCAGGAGTGGGATTGGTTTGGCGACCCGTTTTACCGCGTGCAGACGCTGGCGTTTTTGTTTGTGTTCTGCCTGTCGTGCCTGGTCTGGCGCGAGTTGAAGATCGCCAATCCGCTGATTAATTTCCGCACCCTTTTGAATAGAAACTTTCGTTCATGCTGCATCATCATTTTCTGTGCATACGCCGTGCTGTACGCCAACACGACGACTCTTCCCGCTCTCCTGCAGACGCTTTTTGGCTATGACGCGACCAAATCCGGGCTGGTGCTGTCCCCAGCGGGCGTATTTGCCGTCATGGTTCTGTTTATCATCGGATTTTGCATGGCGCGGGGGGTCGATGCGCGTATTTTGATGTGCTGCGGGTTGGTCACACTGGCCATTGGCAATTACTGGATGTCGTTGATGAATCTGGATATCAGCCCCTGGCAGGTGGTCTGGCCGCGCGTGGTGGTAATCGGCGGGTTGTCGATGATTTTTGCACCGCTCAATGTGGCGGCGTTCTTATACATTCCCAAGGAGATGCGCGGAGCGGCGGTCGGATTACTGGCGCTATTGCGCAACGAGGGCGGCAGCGTCGGCACCTCCGTGGCGCAAACCATTCAGGAGCGGCGCGAACAGTTTCATACGTTGCGCCTCAATGAATTCCTTGGTCCGCTCAACCCGGCCGTGGCTCAATTCCTGCAAAACGGGCAGACCTTCTTTATGCAACTAACCGGCGATCCGCACGGATCAATGCTGAGGTCGCTGCAAGTGCTGGCGAATTTGCGCGATCAGCAGGCCCTGTCGCTGGCATACTTTGATATCTTCTGGACGTCGGCGGCCATTTCAATCTTCCTTGTGTTCCTGGTTCTGTTGATGAAGCGGTCGGTGGCGGAAAAGGGTGAGCATATTGGGGCGGAATAGGCCCTCTCCCGACGGCGCCCTCCCCAGCCCTCCCCCGGAAACACCGGGGGCGGGGGAAATGCTCCTCGCAAAAATTGTTTGATGGTCTCTCTGCCGGTATATTCTGCTTGGGAGCACCCATCATGCTTGATAACCCAAGCCAGCGGACGACGATCGCGGGGGAAGTCAGTGTCGCTCACGTCGCCAAGCCGCTCAAACCGCATTTTCTCGAACTGCTCAAGGGCAACAGCGCCGTTCCGCGGTATGAATTGAACAAGGCGGAAATGGTCCTGGGCCGCGAGGCGGGGGTGGACCTGATGCTATCGGGCGATCAGGTCTCCCGGAGGCACGCCCTGCTGAGGCGGCAGAATCAGGAATACACCATCATTGATCTGGACAGCGTTCACGGAATCTATCTCAACGGAACCAAAGTGCATTCGGCCCTGCTTCGAGACGAAGACGTGCTGCAGCTTGCCGACGTGGTGTTCGTGTACCATGAGGCTTGATTATGTCGCTCTTCTTGAAGTTCTGGGGAACGCGCGGTTCGATCCCCACGCCGGGAAACCGCACCAAGCGCTACGGGGGTAACACGCTCTGCGTTGAGATTCGCGTCGGCGAGCACATTATTATCTGCGACGCCGGCTCGGGGATTCGGGAACTGGGCGCGTCGCTGATGACGCGCGGGATTTCGCCGATCGTCGTGCATCTGCTCCTGACCCACTCGCACTGGGACCATATCCAGGGATTCCCGTTTTTTGTGCCTGCTTATGTGCCCGGCAGCCAATGTTATATCTACGGTAAAAATGAGGGAGAGGATCGGTTTTACAAACTGCTGTCGGGGCAGATGGTCTCGGATTATTTCCCGGTTCAGTTTGCCGATTTGCGGGCGCACGTGACATCCAAGTTTTTGACCGACGGGCAAGGGGAGATCGGGCCGGTCAAAATCAAGTCATGCAGGACGCCGATCTGCTGATCTCCGACAGCCAATACACCGACGAGGAGCATAAGACCAAGGTCGGCTGGGGACATCCAAGCTGCATCACGGCGGTCGATCTGGCCGTGCAGGCCAATGCGAAGCGGCTGGCCCTGTTCCATCACGACCCAAGCCACAGCGACGCGGATGTGGAGCAAATGGCTGATGCCTGCCGCAGGAGAGCGAAACATTTAAGGTCAAACGTCGAGGTCTTCGCCGCGCGGGAAGGCGTCGAGTTCAAGTTCTAATCTCGGCCAGCCCCCATGAGCGAGCTGAAATCCAGTCAAGCGGCCGAAAACCCCGAAGCGCGGCCGACGCTGGCCGGGACAGTTCCGATCTTCCAGCCTTTACCCGCGCCGGCAGAAGAAGCGGCCGCGGCGGCGCCAACCCAAGCGCGCTGGGAGCCGGGGGCGGTGCTGAACGGCCGATTTCGCATCGTCGCATTGGTCGGCGCGGGCGGCATGGGCGAGGTTTATCTCGCCGACGATCTCACGCTTGCCCTGCCGGTGGCGCTGAAATTTCTCTCCAGCCGATTCACCTCCGATCCCAAACTGCTGGCCGGTTTGTACAACGAAGTGCGCCTGGGCCGGCAGGTTTCACATCCCAATGTCTGCCGCATTTATGACATCGCGGAAGTCGCCGGGACCGAGGGGGCCGCGCATCCAGCGTTTATCTGCATGGAATATATTGTCGGCGAGACGCTGGATTCAATCCTGCATCGCGTCGGGCGGCTGCCGCGCGAGAAGGCGATGCGCGCGGCGCAGGAGTTGTGCGCGGGACTGTCCGCGGTGCATGACCAGGGTCTGCTGCACCGCGATTTGAAGCCGTCGAATGTGATGATCGACGACCGCGGCACGGCGCGGCTCGCGGACTTCGGTGTGGCGGCGCTGGCCCAGGAGGCGGCCAAGACGGGGCTGGTGGGAACGCCCGGATATCTGCCGCCGGAAGTTCTCGACGGCAAGCCCGCCACGGTGCAAAGCGACATCTACGCGCTGGGACTGGTGCTGTACGAAATATTCAACGGCAAGGGTCTGTTCAAGGCGATGACGCCGGCGGCGCAGAAAGAGGAGATCGTTGCGACGGATGTGCCAGCGCTGGTGGGATCACTCACGGAGATCGATCCGGCCGTCAAGCGGGTGATTATTCAGTGCCTCAGGCGCGAGCCGGAGCAGCGGCCGGCGTCGGTTCGCGCCGTGGCCGCGGCATTGGCGGAGGGCGCCGAGCGCGTTCGGCGCGGGCGCACCTTGGTGCTGGGAACGCTGCTGACGCTGGCCGTCATCCTGGCGGACATGGTCGGCCTGACCAGCGGATTGGAGCGCGCGATGTACGACTTTCGCGCGCGGCACTTCCAGTTTTTCGCGCCGCCGCCGACGGACAAACTGGTGCATGTGGATATCGACGACGCCGCGCTGGAGGAGATCGGGCGCTGGCCCTGGCCTCGGTCGCAGATGGCGCAGATCGTGTCAGAACTCGATCGCGCCCAGGCCAAGGTGATTGGGCTGGACGTTGTTTACTCCGAACCGGAAAACGAGCGGACGGTGCGGCAGGCTGACGGATCGCTGAAGACCGTCGATGATGACGCTGTTTTTGCGCGGACTCTGGCCAGCGGAAATAATGCGCTGATTCCCGTGCATCTGCCGGTGGACATGGCGCCGCCGCCGTCGCCGGTGCGGGAAAAAATCGTCGAATTGCTGGAGACTAATCTGGAACAGAGCCCGGATCAGCTTAGGGCGGGGCTGAAGGACGCCGGTCTTTCGGCGAGCGATGAGCAGTTCAATCATGAATATCCGTTTGCGCTGCGGGAGGCGATTTTCGCGCGCGTTGACGGGGCACTGAAATTGAATCCGGGACAGGAGACGATTTCCAAGGAGACGCTGCGTCGGTTGCTGCTGCCGCAAAGCTTTGCGACGGGGATTAAGACGCCGGCCGATGATGCGTTGGAGAGGGCGCTGCCGCAGGTGCTGGCGCTGCGCGATTTACAACGATTCAGCCTGCCGGCG
>JBEKYH010000333.1:0-5929 GCA_049511115.1 Tepidisphaeraceae bacterium
CGCCACAATCGCGGGCATCAGATGCCCATTGGGCAGATGCCCTGGCATATTGAACGGCCCGAGAATCGCCATCACGCCGATGGGAACAAATCGCGTCACCGCCGTCACCGCGCCAATTGCTCGCGAAGTCGGCGACCGCCGCTCGCGCTCGGCGGAAATCGAAATTCCCGCCTTGGCAATCATGGCATCCACTTCGGCGAGCGCCTCCCAGCGCGGCTTCCCCGTCGCCCGGCAGATGCAATCCGCGATGTCCGTTTTGTTTCGCTTGTATTGTTCGGCAACCGCTTCGATCGCCTCGATCCGCCGCGCCAATCCGACCCCCGCCCAATCGTTCAACGCGCCGCGCGCCGCGCCCACCGCCGCGTCGATCTCCGCTTCATCCGCGCAGCGCCCCTGCCAATCCACCGCGCCCGTCGATGGATTCACACCAACCAGCGGCGCGCCATTTCCCTCGCGCCATTGTCCGCCAATATAGTGCCCCGATTCACTCACTTTACTGCCGCTCCAACCGTGCGAGTCGCCGCCTTCCCCGCCGGCCGCACCAGCGCATACCGCACTTTGTCTCCGACCTTCAGCCGCAGCCCTTCGGCCGTCTCGTCGCTGATGGTAACTCCCTTGTCATCCGCCATGAGTTTCCCCACGCACGCGCGAAATTCCGCGCCGATCGCCGCAATCAGATAATTCGCCGACTCAAGTTTTTCGCCGGCCGCGCTCACTTTCGCCACCGGCGCCACCAGGCTCTCCCGCACCGTGCGAATCTCATCGCGCTGGCACCAGACGCACGGCCCGGCGTCGAAAATATCCACCATCGCGCTCAGCTTGAACCCCTCGTCCTCCAGATTTCTCAGCGCCGGCCGGCTCGATTCGTGCGGCTTGCCGATCACATCCTGCGCCGCCTGCGGCAATAGCGGAATGTAAATCGGGTGCCGCGGCATCAAATCGGCGATGAACTTTTTGCTCACCACGCTCAGGTAATCCGCCTGGCGAAATTCAATATCGAAAAAGTGCCGCCCCAGCGCATCCCAAAACGCGGATTTGCCGCTCGCGTCGATCACCCCGCGCAGCTCCGACACCACCAGCGGCTCAAACGCGTCGCGATGTTCCGCCAAAAAAAGAAACCGCGAAAGCTGCAATAGCCGCCCGTTGTCCTTGCCGCGATATTCCGGCGAAAGGTAAAGACTGCCGATTTCCGCCGGCCCGTTGTGCTGGCGGATCAGATGCAAAACGCGAATCTCCTTGCGGACCTTTAGCTCGCGCGACTGGTGAATCGCCCGCCGAATTTTGTACGCATAGAACGGCTCAAACCCGCCGACCTTGGAGACAATCCCGCTCGCCCCCACCACGCGGCGGGCCTGCAAATCTTCCATCACAAAAAGATACGTCTCGCCTCCGGGCCGGTCGGGAATCTGCTCCATGCATCGCAGCGATTTTTGGATGCGGCGATTGAGGATGTCCCGATCCTTGGGCAGCGTGGTCAATCCCGCCCCCGCCGCGCCGGCGAGTTCCAGCAGCGGCTCCAGATCAGCCGTGGTGACGGGACGAATGATGACCATAGGACTAAACTCCGCGAACCTAGCGCTTAACGCTAGGCCGGCATTCCCGTCTCGGCCAATCGCATCAAAACCAGCGCCGTCAGTTTGGCCCGCTCCGCGAGCGTCTTCACCAGCACAAACTCGCGCGGCGAATGCAGTTCCCCGCCGCACGGACCCAATGTATCCACATTCGCCAGCCCCGCCGCCGCCAGCTTATTGCCATCGCACGCGCCGCCGCTGTTCCTCCATACCATCGGCAAATTCAGTTCCCCGCCGCAACGAGCGATAACATCCATCAGGGCGCGGCCGCGAGCATCGGGAATCTTCGCCGGGCAATGAAATCCCCCATGCAGTTCCGCCTTGATCCCCTCCTGCAAATTCGCCGTGGCCACCGCCTCGCGAATCCGCTTCAACACCAGCGGCTCATCCTCCGGCGCCGTCGTGCGCACATTGAACCGCAGCAGCGCAAAATCCGGCACGATATTCGACGGCCCGCCGCCGTCGATGGAGCCGATGTTCAGCGTAACGCCGCCGTCTGGTCCCCTCTCCATGTACTCAGGGAGAGGGTTAGGGTTAGGGTTGCGTTTCGATTCGTCAACGCCGCTCGGCACATCCGAAGAACCCTCACCCCCGCCCTCTCCCTGTGTACATGGAGAGGGAGAAAGCCGTCGAGAGTTTATGCCATCCAGCGCCATCGCCAACCCTGCCGCAGCGACGACGGCATTTCGCCCCAGGGCAAAATCCCGCCCCGCGTGCGCCGCCTTCCCGCGCACGACGACCGAAAAATTCCCCGACCCCTTGCGGCGATCCACCAGCGCTCCGTCGGCCAGCGCCGGCTCAAAAAGCAGGCCAACGTGATTACGCTCCGCCGCCGCCGCCAGCAGCGGCGCCGAGCTGATCGATCCCACTTCTTCATCAGGATTGATAAGAACTTCCCAGCCGATTTTCTCCGCCAATCGCGGATCGCTCTGCGCCGCCTCTTCAACCGCCGCCAGCGCCGTGAGCATCACCAGCAATCCCCCCTTGGCATCCGCCACGCCCGGACCGTTCAGCGTCGCCTCGTCAATTTGTTTGCAGACTTGAAATGGATGATCCGCCCCGTAGACGGTATCCATATGAATACAAAGCAGCACCCGTAGCGCAGCCTCCGGCCGCTTGATGGCCGACAGCGCCTTCCCGACGGTCACGTTGTGCAACTCCCCGCGCGGCCCGATCGTCTCCATCGGCGCCAATTCAATCTCACTAACCTCAGCCCCCAGCGGCTGCATCGCCGCGCGCAACACCCCGCGGAACTTCTTCAGCCCACCTAGATTCGTCGTCCCCGTATTGATGTTCGCCCACGCAATCAGACGGCCCACCATCCCGGCCGCCTGATCGTCAATCCGCCGCAGCACAGCGCTTTCACGTTCCGTCACAGCGCTCCCAATTCACAGATTTCTCACCACCCGCTCGGAGTACCTCGCTAGAGGACGCGGAGGACACGGAGGAACTCACTCAATCCTTAGACTTGATTTACCTCTGTGTCCTCTGCGTCCTCTGTGGTGAGTCTGAACTCTTCGCCCTAGAACCATCCAACTTCCGGCAATTCCCCCACCAGCGGCCGCACATATCGCACATATGCCTCAGTGATATTGTTCCCGCCTTCGATGTACGCCGCGTCCATATGCTTGGTTTCTTTGGCCACCGTATCCAGCGGCGTGAGGAACGTCTCAATCGTATACGGCGAATCGCTCACCCGCCGCATGGCCACCGAGCCTTGCGTCGTCTTCGGATCGGCACTGTATTTCACGGCCTCCACCGCCACGCGCCGCGCCTCGGCCGCATCCACGCTGCTGGTGAATCCCGGGAACGAGCGCTGCAAATAGCCAAACGTATCGGAGCGCACGCGTTTGATCCCCAGCTTCTTCTTCACCAAATCGGCCATGTAATCACCCAGCGCCCCCAGACCTGACAACTGCACGTTTTTGTGCATGTCCACGTCCAGCCCCTGGGCCACGCGCTCGGTCCAGGTCACCTTATCCGGACCGGCCACGCCTTCGCTGGCGCACACCAGACACCGCCCATGCTTCTTATAAACCGCCTGCACATCGGCCAGGAATTTGTCCTCCGTCAGCGCCACTTCCGGCACATAAATAAGATGCGGCCCATGCTCCGGCGTCCGCCGCGCCAGCACGCTGGCCGCCGTCAGATAGCCGGCGTTGCGTCCCATGAGCACATCAATCTTCACGCCCGGCAGCGAGGCATTGTCCAGATCATCGCCTAAAACTCCCGCCGCCACAAAACGGGCCGCCGACCCGAAACCCGGGCAGTGGTCGTGAACGCGCAGGTCATTGTCGATGGTCTTGGGAATATGGAAAACGCTCAGCGGGTAGCTTTCCGCCGCCGCCAGATCGTGCACGATCCGCGCCGTGTCGGCCGAGTCATTGCCGCCGATGTAAAAGAAATAGTGCACATTGTGCTTCTTGAAGGAAGCGAGAATCCGCTGGCAGTATTCATGGTCCGGCTTATCCCGCGTAGACCCCAGCGCCGCCGATGGCGTATGGGCGATCTTCTTCACGAGGGTGGGATCGACCTCCTTCAACTGAATGAATTTCTCATCGACGATGCCGCGCACGCCATGGCGAGCGCCCAGCAACTGGTCGATATGCCCATGCCGGCGAACTTCCTCGATCACGCCCGCCAGCGACTCATTGATCACCGATGTCGGCCCGCCGGACTGGCCAACCACCGCATTACCTTTTGTTTGACTGCTCATGTTACTCCTTGCCTTTCTCCGCAGAGGGTAGCCCCTAATGATAAGCCTTGCATCGGCACGGGGGTAGTAAGGAGCAGCAGGAGTGAGGGCTTAGGCGTTGTGACCGAGCGGAGCGTCGGGGGATTTACTGAGGGGCGGGGGCGGGGTGACAAGGTGAGGGGGTGACAGGGTGACCAGGTGACTGGGATCACCCGAGATGATTGCCGCGCGAGATTATGGGACCTGTCAGCCGGGAACCACGCCTGGGTGCTATTCCGTTGCTTGGTGGTAGCGAACAACAAGAACAGCTAAAACAGCACCTCGATGTCTCCCAGCCTTTACGACTCGGCGTCCGTCCGATCACTTTTCGATGAGATGTCCGCTACTTATGGCGTGGTCAACCTCATCGCATCCTTCGGCTTCGCGGCGCGCTGGCGTCATCTCGTCGTTGACGATCTGCCTGTTGCTGAATCATCGCACATCGTCGATCTCATGAGCGGCATGAGCGAGCTTTGCCGCTCGGTCTCCCGCCATCTTCCATCGCCGGCGCAAATGACGGCGGTTGACATCTCCCCGCAAATGATCCGCCGCGCCCGCAAGAAATGGCCCTTCCCACTGCAAATCCTGCTTGCCGATGTTTTGGAATGGGACTTCGCCCCCGCGTCGGCAGACGCGATCATCTGCTCCTTCGGCCTCAAGACTTTCAACCGCGATCAGCAGGCTCTTCTGGCCGAGCGCGTCGCCCGCCTCCTGCGCCCCGGCGGGGTCTTTTCCTTCATCGAAATCTCAGTCCCCGCCGGATGGTTCCTCTGCCCGCTGTATCTGTTTTATCTCGAGCGAGTCATCCCCTACGTCGGCCGCATTTTCCTCGGCAATCCCGCCAACTATCGCCTCCTCGGCGTCTACACCCGCGCCTTCGGCGACTGCCGCCATTTCGCCGAATGCCTTCGCCGCCAAGGCCTTCAGGTCAGCGAATTCTCCCATTTCTTTGGCTGCGCCACCGCCGTGCGCGGGAGCAAGCCAAGGTAGGTTGTAGGTGGGCATTGCCCGCCGGTGCTGCAAAGGTGGGCAGCGCCCACCCTACGCACTATGGTCGGCAATACGTTTGCCGCGCGCGAGTAGCTGAGCATCCCAAAGGTCAAGCATTCCGTACACTTGCTCAATCATTATTAAAACAGCTTTGTTGCCATCGCCCTTCGCGGCTACCTCGCACTCTGCCAAAAGACGTCGCAGATGTTGAAATTTCTGGTCGTGCGCGAGCTCAAGCGGCGTTACTTTCGGTGCATCATCGAGCCATCCGTCCAAAATGATGGCGAATGAGACGAAACCATACATCAGGTTTGAAAAACGCCATGTGCGGGCGTCGGTAACCGAATACCATTCTTGGTCGATCTCGGGCCCCCCGTCCCATGAGATTTCCTTCCCCACGCAATCCAACCGACAGCGCATGAACGCCTCAAGAAAGCGCCGAGCCGCATGAGACTGCGGTAGTTCCAATAGCCGTCGGTTTAAATGCGCTACGTCCATATGGTTAGGCGGTATTGGCGTTCACCTTGTCACCCCCTCACCTTGTCACCTTGTCATCCCTCCCCCTACCCCGGCTCCTCCGACTCCGACTCAATCTCATCATCCGCGACATGCCGGATAAACCGGTTGTACGCGG
>JBEKYH010000334.1:0-5918 GCA_049511115.1 Tepidisphaeraceae bacterium
AACCGCAGAAACACGCGGGACCTAATCATGCCCATCGCGGGCTCCCATCGCCCCAATACACACCAGCCCTCCAACAGGCTCATCGCTCCATCGAGCGTATGAACATAGAGGGTATGTCGTTAGGCGAAGCTGTTTTATTTCACCCTGGTATTTGTGAGGAAGCCGCCGCTTATGGGAGCTTGTCGCCGTTCGCCAGCATGGAGCGCTCCACCTCGAAGCGCGCCACCTCTGCCTATACTGATTGGCAACCGCTCGCCCTATCGGTCATAATGTCGCTCCTGTTGACGGAAAGCAAAATCCCATGATCCATGCCTGGCATGATGTAACCCCGGGGGAGAATCTTCCCCATGAATTCGCCGCGGTGATTGAAATCCCGTTCGGCTCCAGCGTCAAATACGAACTGGATAAGGAGAGCGGCCTGATCAAACTCGACCGCGTGCTTTATTCGGCCGTTTACTACCCGGCCAACTACGGATTCATTCCCCAGACGCTGGCCGAAGATGACGATCCGCTTGATACGCTGGTGCTCTGCCAGGAGACGGTCGTGCCGCTGACGCTCATCCCCCATTGCCGCACCATCGGCTTGATGACCATGATCGACGGCGGCAAAAAAGACCACAAAATCATCGCCGTCGCGACGGATGATCCGGAATTCAGCTCCTACCGCGAGGCGGCCGAGATGCCGCCCCACCGGCTCTCCATGCTGCGGAGGTTTTTCCAGGACTACAAGAAACTGGAGGGCAAGGCCGTCGAGGTAGACGAGATCGCCCCGGCCAAGGAAGCCTATCCAGTGATTGAGGACGCACTGCTGCGCTACAGCAGCCAACGCCGCAAGGGCTTCAAATGAAGGGTGGGCGCGGGACGTGGGCGGCGAGCCACAAGCAAGAAAGGACTGAGGGCCGAGGACTGAGGACTGAGCAAAACGGCGGCCTTTCTCCTCAGTCCTCAGTCCTCAGTCCTCAGTCCTACTTTGCCTTGGCCATTCTGCTCCTCGCCTCCCTGAACAGCGGCTGCACCGCCATCATCTATCCGCCGGACAAACTCATTGATCCCCAGCCCATTTACCTGGCCACTTACACCGTTCATTCCTGCGTCCTGCTTCCCGCGGGAAATGTTTACCTCGATTATTCCTACGGCGATTGGAACTACGCCGCCCTGCATCATCACATGCCCAACGACGCCGTCGGCGCCTTGGCCATCTCGCAGGACGCCGCCTTTGAGCGGCGCATTGTGATGATTGATCCCCACAGCGGCGGCCCACTACTCCCGGATAATCCCGTCGAATTAATCCGGCTGTATGCAGACCGCGACAAAATTCAGCATCGGATCGACGAACTCGAAAAACGCTTTCAGGCTGACATAAAGCTGCACCGCAATGACGGCATGGTCATGTACGTCGGCGCGGATGAATCGGAAATATTCGTCAAGGACCCCATACACTACGGCCTCACCAACAACTGTAACAACTTGACCGCCGACACTTTGCGCGCCTTAGGCTACCGCGTCATCGGCATCCCCATCACTAACCAATTCCATATCGAAGCACCGCCTTAGCGGAAAAGGACTGAGGGCCGAGGACTGCCCGCGGCGAGCCTGTCGAGTCGAGGACTGAGTAAAGAATCGCGCCTTTTTCCGCCTCTCAGTCCTCAGTCCTCGGCCCTCAGTCCTTCTTTGCCCCGCGCAAAGCATTTACACCAGCACGCTTCCCCGTAAGATAGTGGCTGGCGATCCTTGCGAAGTGAGGGTCGCCGTTCGATTTCTAAGGAGCAACACCGATGCGACCTCCGCTGAAGCTGAGCGTGATTGACCAGGAGCACCTCCAGGAACTCTATGACCAGTCGGGCGTGGCCCGTGATGAGCTGCCTTACAGCCTTGCCTTCGATACCTTGTGTCAGGGGTTCCAGGATCGGACGTTCAAGAACGCCCAGCCGGAACAGGTATTCGCCGCCTTGCTCAAGCATGTTCGCAGCGGCGGCAACGCCGCCAAGGAATCGCCCGGCCCGCTGCCGCTTGATGAAGAGCAGCTTAAGCGCCTCAAGGCCCTGCTGCCTCGTCATGCCAAGGGCGGCAAGCTGCTGCCTTACAGCGATGAGTTTGAGTCGGCGCACAAAGAATTTGTGAAGCTGTCTGGGCTGGAGCTGTCGTCCGCCGACTTCTGGCGGGCGATCAGCAAGTCGTCGGGCGCCAAGCGCCGCCCGCCGTCCCGCGCCAAAGTGGTCGTCGCGGCGGCCGCAAGCGAAGATGACGACGGGGAATAATCCTCCTATAGTCAGTTTTCGCCTGATAATGTCACTGCCAAGGAATTGGGTATGTCCCTGAGCTGGAAAGATAAACTGGCCGAGAGAATTCCCCCTCAATGGGGAACCGAGATCGAATTGTTCGCCGCGCAGATTGCTTTGCGCAAACAGGGCAAGATCGAGGAAAAGGTTTTTGCCGAAACCCGCCTCCGCCGCGGCGCTTATGGCCAGCGCTACGACAACGGCCAGCGCCACGACGGCGTCAAGACGCAAAAGCTCGCCTACTCCTCCATGACCAAAGGCCCCGAGACCTATTGGGATGCCCCCGGCATGTTGCGCATCAAGGTCCCCTACGGCGGCCTTAATCCCCAGCAGATGATTGTGCTGGCTGAGCTGGCCGAGGAATACTCCGATGCCATCTGCCACATCACCACGCGGCAGGACATTCAATTGCATTTTGTGCACATTGAAGACATGCCCGATGTTTTCCGCCGCCTCGCGGCCGTGGGCATCACCACGCGCGAAGCCTGCGGCAACGGTGTGCGAAATGTGACCGCCTGCCCCCTGGCCGGCGTGTGCAAGACCGAAACCTTCGATGTCACTCCCTACGCCAAGGCGATTGCCTTCTATCTCCTGGGCCATCGTGACACGCAGGATTTCGGCCGCAAATTCAAAATCGCCTTCAGCGGCTGCGAACATGAAGCCTGCGCCCTGGTCTCCATGCACGACCTCGGCGGCATCGCCAAGACCCGCACCGGTCCCGACGGCAAAATCCAGCGCGGCTTCGCCATGTACGTCGGCGGCGGACTTGGCGCCGTCCCGCATCAGGCAAAACTCCTGCATGAGTTTGTTGCCGAAGAAGATTTGCTCCCATTGGCTCGCGCCGTCGGCCGCGTCTTCGGACGCCTGGGAGAAAAGAAAAATCGCAACAAGGCGCGTGTGAAGTTCCTCGTCCAGAAACTGGGGATCGAAGAATTCAAGCGCATCGTCTTTGAAGAATTCAAGACCATGCCGGAAGACCCGTCCTGGCGGGAGCATTTCGACCAGATACCCCGCTTCCACGAGAACAAACCTGCATTGGAAGCCGTGCAACTCAACGGCGCGCACCACCCCGACGCCTTTGACGCCTGGGCCAAGACCAATGTGTACCCGCAGCGCCAGGCCGGCTATGCGACGGTGACGGTCACTTGCCCCCTGGGCGATTTGAGCAGCGATCAGATGCGCTGGCTCGCCGACATCACGCAGCGCTACGCCGGCGGCAACTGCCGAACAACGGTCGAGCAAAACGCGGTCCTGCGCTGGGTGCCACACGGCCAGCTCATTAATCTATATAAGGAATTGGTCGTCGCCGGCCTCGCCGACGCCGGCGCGGGAACGATCGTGGATGTCGTCGCCTGCCCCGGCACGGATACCTGCAAACTCGGCATCGCCAGTTCGCGCGGCCTGGCCGGCGAATTGCGGACCCGCCTGGCGGCGCAGAATGCCTCGGCCGACGAAGCCATCCGCAACCTGCACATCCATATTTCCGGTTGCTTCAATTCCTGCGGCCAGCACCACGTCGCCGACCTGGGCTTCTACGGCAACAGCCGCAATATCAACGGCTACACCGTCCCCCACTTCCAGGTGATGCTCGGCGGCCAATGGACCGAAAACGGCGGCTCCTATGCCCTTGCGATGGGGTCTGTTCCCAGTCGCCGCGTGCCAGACTTGGTCTCCACCCTCACGCAGCGGTACGCCAAGGAGCGCCAGGGAACCGAGACCTTCCAAGCCTGGTCACAGCGCGTCGGCAAAAAAGAATTGAAGACGGTGGTCGATAAATTCACCGCTGTTCCGCCGCACGCTGAGGACGCCTCGTTCTACAGCGACTGGGGCGATCCGCGTGAATTCACCATCGGCGACATGGGCGTCGGCGAATGCGCCGGCGAAATGGTCTCGCCCGCCCAGTTCGGCTTCACTCAGGCCGAAAGCGAAGCGTTCGAAGCGCAGCTCCTCCTCGACGGCGGGCAATTCCAGGCCGCCGACGAAAAAGCCTACCGCGCCATGCTCACCGCCGCTCGCACGCTGGTGCAGGTGCAATGGCCCGACGCGCCGGACGACGCCGAAACCATCGTCCGCGAATTCCGCACGCGTTTTGTCGAACCGAAACTTTTCTGGGACACGTACCACCACGATCAGTTCTCACGCTATCTCTTCCAGCGGCACGAGGGCGCCGATACGCGCTACACGACCGACACCGCACACAAGCTGATCGAAGAGGCCAATTTGTTCATTGACGCCGCGCACAAGTGCAACGCCAAGTTGCAGGCGGCCGCCGTCCCGCTCGTAAAGCTCTGAGACAACCCATGGACGCATTTAAGATCGCCGTAAAAATCTTCGCCGCGCGCGACGTGTTTGAGCCGTCGGAATTCGTGCCGGTCTTTCACCGCTGGATTCAATCGCAGGTGCTGCCCGATCACCTATTGATCGACGTGGCCGACTACGCCCACGTCCCCGCCGGTCCCGGCACCGTGCTGGTCAGCTCGCAGGCCAATCTTTACACCGACCGCGCTGAAGATCGCTTCGGCCTGCTTTACTCGCGCAAGCTTCCGCTTGAAGGCTCATTCCAGGAACGCCTGCTGCACGTCGTCGGCGAAGCCCTCAAAGCTGCCGCGCTGCTTGAAACCGAACCCTCCCTCGTAGGACGCCTCACCTTCAAAACCGACGAACTTCTCATCCGCCTCAACGACCGCCTGCTCGCCCCGAACACCGCGGAGACTTTCGCGGCGACCAAACCCGATTTCATCGCCCTCTCTGATCGCCTCTTCGGCCCCGGCAAAGCCGAAATCGAATATGCACCATCGCCCTTAAAGGTTTTCGAAGTCCGGATCAAATCAAAATCCTCCCTACCCGTGCAGTCGCTCGTGGAGCGAATCAGCGAGGCCATTGCAACTTAATTCTCTTCTTCGCGTCCTTAGCGTCTTCGCGGTGAAATCTTCTTTTCTTCCCTCGCCCAGTCCGCCCCCTTTTTCCAGCGGCGATTGAACCTATAATGGATAACGTGGCAAAGAAGAGTCCGCTGGCCGACCGACTGGACGAAGTGCGAGAGCGCATCGCCGCCGCTGCCGCCAAGGCCAGGCGCGACCCCAAGGAAATCACTCTCGTCGCCGTCACCAAGACTGCCGCCCCCGAGCAAATCCGCGAAATCCTGCAGCTCGGCGTCACCGACCTGGGCGAAAACCGCGTTCAGGTTCTCACCCAGCGGGCCGCCCAGCTCAATGAATTTTTCAGCCGCCGCGTCGCGCGCGGCGAGACTTCGGCCCCCGCCAAGCTCCGCTGGCACATGATCGGCCACCTGCAACGCAATAAGGTGAAGGGCCTGTTGCCGCTGGTTCACATGGTGCAAAGCGTCGACAGCCTGCGCCTCGCGGAGGAAATCGAAGCGCAAGCCGCCAAGACCGACCGCCGCGTGCCGGTGATGCTGGAAATCAACGCCAGCGAAGAAGCCACCAAGACCGGCGTGGCCGTCGGCGCGGCCACTCACCTTGCCGAACAGATCGACACCATGCCCCATTTGCAGCTTGCCGGCCTGATGGCCATGGGCCCGCTCGGCGCCGACGAAAAAACCACCCGCAACGTCTTCGCCCGGACCAAGGAAATCTTCGACGAAATGCGCTGGGAAAAAATCGGCGGCAACACCCTGCG
>JBEKYH010000335.1:0-5915 GCA_049511115.1 Tepidisphaeraceae bacterium
CCTACTCCGACGAAATTGATGAAGCATGGGAAGCCTATCAGCGCGACAGCGCCGGTGGCGCGAGCGCGGTTGATCACATCTCATTCATCGTCATGCGCCGGATGGGCGTTACGGATGTTTTCAGCAACGACCGGCACTTCAAAACGGCTGGCTTCAACACGCTGTTCTGATCGCACGCGTCACTCGCATACAATTGTCCCCAAATTGAGTCTCCCCAAGATCAACTTTCAGGCCCGTTTTCCTTCCGCGCCCCACCCCCGTAAGATACTCTGCCATGACCATGACCACCCGTCCCGTGGAAGAAGTTGAGCAAGTCGGCCAGCGCGTGATCGAGAAGCTCGTCGAATTCGGCGATTTCTGCCGATTCGCTGGTCACACGTTCGCCTGGGTCATCCGCGGCGGATTCAGCCGCAAAAGCATCAAGAATCTCCTCCCCCAGACCTACGAAGTCGGCGTTCGCTCCGTGCCGGTGGTGGCCATCGTCGGCGCGTTCATCGGCATGGTGATGGCCGTCGAAACCTACAGTCAGTTCAAGGCCCTTGGCGAGGAAGACCAGCTCGGCACGGTCATATTTCTATCCGTTTGCAAACAAATTGGCCCGGTCATGGCCGCGGTCATGCTGGCCGGCCGCGTGGGCGGCGCTCTCACGGCCGAACTCGGCACCATGAACGTCACCGAGCAGCTTGACGCCCTGCGCGTCATGGGCACCGATCCGATCCGCTACCTCGTCGTGCCGCGCTTCCTGGCCTGCGTGATGCTGACGCCCATATTGACCATCTTCTCCGACGCCATGGGCATGGGCGGCGGGTGGCTCATCGCCGTGAAATTCCTCGGCGTTCCCAACGCCCCCTTCTGGCACCACGCCCAGGTCAACACCGACATGTGGTCGATCAACGAGGGGCTGTTTAAGAGCATTTTCTTCGGCGGCGCTATCGGCCTGATCAGTTGCTACAAGGGCTTTCACTGCGGCAGCGGCGCCAGCGGCGTCGGCCGCGCCTGCACCGAGGCCTTTGTCATCAGCTTCATCGCCATCATCATCATGAATTTTTTCTTCGCCAAGATCGCCCACGACTGGTATGTCGCCATTTACGGCATGAGCAGCCTGCTTTCCTCTTAACCCCTCCCTATGGCTCTAATCGAACTGCGCAAAGTCTCCAAGCGGTTTGGGCCGCTCGTGGTGCTCGACCAGATCGACCTCAACATCGAGGCCGGCAAGTGCATCGTCATCATCGGCGCCAGCGGCAGCGGCAAGAGCGTCCTCCTCAAGCACATTGTCGGCCTGCTCAAGCCCGACAGCGGCGAAGTCTACTTCGACGGCCAGCGCATCGACCATCTCTCCGAGCGCGCCCTGGCCGACATCCGCGTCCGCTTTGGCTTCCTGTTCCAGATGGGAGCGCTCTTCGACTCCATGAGCGTCCACGACAACATCGCCTTCCCCGTGGTCGAGCATACCGACAAGACCGCCGCGGAAATTGACGCCGTCGTGACCGAAAAGCTCTCCCTCATCGGCCTGCCCGACGCCGGCCCCAAAATGCCCGCCGAACTAAGCGGCGGCCAGCGCAAGCGCGTCGGTCTCGCCCGCGCCATCGCCCTGGGTCCGCAGGTCATCCTCTACGACGAGCCGACCACCGGCCTGGATCCGATTCGCTCCGACGTTATCAACGAGCTGATTATCAAGCTGCAGCAAGAACTCCACGTCACCAGCATCGTGGTCACCCACGACATGCACAGCGCCTTCAAGATTGCCGACCGGATCGTGATGCTTTACGAATCTCACCTCGTATTCGACGGCACTCCCGAAGAGATTAAAGCCTCCAAAAACCCCATCATCTCACATTTCGTCGAAGGAACGGCTACTCCTGAGGAACTGGGTAATCTGGTGATATCCGCGCGAGATCATATTACCACCACGATTCCCAGTTAATGACACCATTTCCAGTCAGCCCCTGCTGTACAGGCTTTTGCGATACTCCAAAATGAAAAATCGCGTTCATAATAACCTAATGGCCCATCAGCCCAATCTGGGGTATTGTTCATAAAATCGCTTTTCGTAATCATTTTGCTGAAAGGTTGTTAAACTATCTGGTACAAAGGTTGCATAGAAGTAGCCGTTAATTCAGGGACTCTTGGGACTGTGGGACTTCACCAGGATGCGACATGTTCAAGTGTCATGAGGATCAACTTGAAGTGCTGGCTGTGGGGATTGAAGAGCCGCATCGAATGGGACAGTTCGATGGCATCGGCTTCCGCGAAGCGCACACGGGCCACCGCGCCATCGACTTGATGCGCATGCTCAGTTTCGATTTTATGTTGGTCGGAACCCGCTTGCCCGACATGACCGCGTGGGATTTCCTTCGCCACCTTAAGGCGGCGCATCCGCAGCAGAAATGGGGACTGGTCGGCGGCCCTTTGAGCGAACAACACCAGATAACCGCGCGAATGTTAGGAGCCACGGCAATTTTTGACACGACGCCCAATCCGCTGCAATTGCGCATGCTCACCGCGCGCCTGCGCGAGCGCGCCATCGCGCGAGTCCTCAGCGGCCGATTCGACCGCACGGGAGCTTATATTCCCGCTCGCCCGGCAATCGCCCTGTGACGCGCCTAGGATTTGACGCGCCGCCCTGGCGCATGGAGGATGCCTTGAAATTCATTTGCGGCGCTGAAGGAATCACCGTCAGGACCATCGGAGCTTCCGGCACGGGCCGAAGAAAATGTGAGGGAGTTATGCAAAAGGCTGTAAATCCGCCCAGATTTCGCCGCGCGGCGACTGCCGTTGCCGCCGCGGTCTCGGCATTGGTGGCCGTTCCGCGCCAATCCAATGCCGCCCTGTATCAAATTCAAAGCGGCAATTCGACCATCAGCCTCAATCCCTTCGCCGATCCCTCGGAGTCTATAGCCGGTCTGTACAACTGGACCGTGGACGGCGTGAGCCAGGCCCGCCAACAGGATTACTGGATTCGCGTCAACGCCGGTGGACCCGCGTCTGAGCTCGCCTCGCTCACTCCCATCGGCACTCCGCTTCTCGAGGATCTTACCGGTAACAACGGCGCCCCCAACTACGCCTCCATCAACTATCAGGGAACAGGCTACACCGCCAAGGCCACCTACACACTTACTGGTGATTTGACCGGCGGCAATTTCAGCAACCTGATCGAGACGATCGTCATCACCAACACCGGCTCCTCGAATCTACCAGTGGAAGCCGTAAATTTTAACGACTTGAATCTCGGCAACGACAGCGACAACGATTCCACAAGCATCACCAACGCCGGCGTAAGCATCATGCAGACCAGCGCCAATGGCTGGACCGCCGCCGGCACGGCAACCCCGACCCCCAATGAATACACCACAGGCGCCTATGCCACCCTCCTGACCGGCTTCAACACCGGCTCAGCCGTCCCGCTGGCCGACAATGCCACCTCCAGCGGCACCGACGGCGAAGCCGTCGAATACGACCAAACGCTTCTTTCTAATAACTCGCTGATTTTCACGGTTGTGCAAACTATCACGGGTCCGACCGTTCCCGAGCCAACGTCGATCAGCCTCCTGGGAATCGGCAGCTTGATCCTCCTGCGTCCTCGCCGGCGCGCCAACCGCGCTTGAGATCGCCTTTTGACCCACCTGGCAATTTGCGGAATCTGGCTTCCGCTTACCTATATTCCGCCATTGACGACTGCACAGGCTGGAACACTCACCGGCCCCGCCTCACCCCCTCGAACACACTCTTTGGTCCGATAATTTCGCCTCGCATCCACTGCTTTTTCCGGCACTTTTTGCGCGGTCCCCGATTATCAATAACTCTTGTCCAATTCTAGTTTTTTGTCTTGCTTCCCCATCTGACCGGGTGTATTTTTGGTGTTGGTTCACTGTTGGTTCTTCGCCGCCAAAGGGTACGGTTGGGCTGTATTCGCACGGAAGCAACTTGTTGGCAGGCCGTCAGGAGCGCTAAAGATGTTACTTAGCCGAGTGTCGGATTGCGCTTCATCGCGCCGAACAGGAGCAATGATCATTGCTTCTGTTTTGTCCGCTGCGCTCTGCTCCGCCGCCCACGCCGCGCCCGTCATCACTTTGCAGAACGGCAACGCCACGGCCTCCATCGATCCAATCACCGGCGAAATCACCGGCGTCTCGGTGGCCGACATCAGCGAGGTGCAGCAACAGTCAATTTTCTATCGCGTCGGAACCACCGGGCCGGCCCTGCCACTCAGCACCCTCAAGGAAACCACCATCTTCCCCTCTGGAGAGTCCCCCGAGGGCGGCCCGCCGTATGACAACGTCTTCATGAATTACACGGGACCTGGCTTCACCGTCTCCGTGAGTTACAGCCTCATCGGCGGATCAAGTCCCGTCTCGGCCAGCCAGTTGACCAACGAAGTCTTTTTCACCGGGACCTCTCAAACCCCCGTCGCTCTCTCGGCTTTCCAGTACGATCATTTTGTACTCAGCAATTCCTTCCCCGACTCCGTGAGCGTTGCCGATGGCCAAGTGACGCAAACTCAGACAACCGGCATCCGCAGCGCCGTCGCCAGCGTCGCGCCGCTCAGCGCCGAATATCAGGTCGGCCCCAGCCCCGACGTTCTGGACACACTGGCGGGAGCTCATTTCACCCAACTAAACTCTGAGCTCAATTCCGCCGGTCCCGGCGACGTTGAATTCGCCCTCGAATCCGACACCCTTCTGGCAAATCATGCCGTCTTCCCCATGGTCACCATCGATACCTTCAACCCCGGCGTGCCTCTCCCACCCGCGGTTTGGATGGGCTTGACCACGCTGACCGCCATCGGCTCCATCTCTCTCATCCGCCGCAAGCTGCGCACCGCCTGACGAGTTCTTACTCGCGGCGCCGCTTCCATTTTTTTTATGCCAACGGCCACCATCGTCCGATAACCCAACGGGAAACCCCTTCGGGAGCACCTATGGACGTCCTCATCATCGGCGCCGGCGGACACGGAAAAGTCGTCCTCGACATTCTTCGCTCTGCCGGCTTGCACCGCCCGGTCGGCTTCCTCGACGCCGCCCCCGGCCTCAATGGAACCAGCGTCGGCGGCTTGCCTGTGCTGGGCCAAGTCAATCTCCTTCCCAAGCTGAAATCCAAGGCCCGCGGCGCGATCGTGGCCGTCGGCGACAACCGCGCCCGTGCCAGCTATTGCCAACTCCTGCGCCAGGAAGGCTATGAATTGGTAAACGCTCTGCACCCTTCGGCCACCATCTCCGCCGCCGCCCGATTGGGCAACAACGTGGTGGTCGCCGCCGGGGCAGTGGTCGGAACTGATTCCGAATTGGCCGACGCGGTAATCGTCAATACCTCCGCCATCATCGACCATGAGTGCCAGATCGGCCTCTCAGCCCACATTTGCCCCGCGGCGGCATTGGCGGGCCGAGTCACCGTCGGCGAACTCGCCTTTGTCGGCCTGGGCAGCCGCGTGATCCAGTGCCTGTCGCTCGGACGCCAATGCGTGATCGGTGCTGGCGCGGTGGTCATCCGGGACATTCCCGACTTCGCCACCGCCGTCGGCGTGCCCGCGCGGATCATCAAGTCCACCGCGCCCTCCCCTGCCGAGCCTTGCCCAGTCTGATCAAGCGCCTAGGGTCTGACTCACAAGGCGCCACTTGCCCAATCTCGCAACGTCTTATCCAATCGGTAATGCTTTATATGCAAGAAATTATCTTGCCCGGCGTCAAATCGTGGGCTAAGCTACAAACGCGGAGTCTTTACACGACTGGCGGAGCCAATCGGAGGATCAATGAGCAGCACCTACAATCCCGAGGCCGATACCATCGCCGAGATTGAACGGCTCGAACTCGAAGCGCGCGGCATCCGCCGGCGCATTGAGCACGTTCGCAGCGCCGAGGATCGGCGCGCTCTCAGCAAGCAATTGACCGAGATCAAGGACCGCGCGGACTTCCTCCGCC
>JBEKYH010000336.1:0-9509 GCA_049511115.1 Tepidisphaeraceae bacterium
GACCATCGGAGTAACGGTGGGGATCATTGTTTCGTGGATTCTGCGTCCCACGAAGCCGGCATAGCGCCGCCGCCGACCTGGACAATGCGTTGGTGGAAACCCCGTCTGGGATGGCCGGAGGTTTCTACCCTTCTCCGGCTCACTCCATCAACCTCGCCACTTCCTGGCAATCCTTATCCCCTCGGCCGGATAGGCAGACAACGATCGTCTTCTCCTTCCCCAGCTTCGGCGCCAGCTTGGCGACATGCGCCAGCGCGTGCGCACTTTCCAGTGCCGGCAAAATCCCCTCCAGCTCCGATAGTTGCGCAAATGCCGCGAGTGCCTCGGCATCCGTAACCGACGTGTATTCCACCCGCCCCGCGTCTTTCCAGTAGGCATGCTCCGGCCCGACACCTGGATAATCCAGCCCGGCGGAGACGCTATGCACATCGGCCGTCTGCCCGTCTTCGTCCTGGAGGACATAACTCAGCGAGCCATGCAGGACGCCCGGCCTGCCGGCGCTCAGGGTAGCGGCATGTTCACCGGCTTGGGACCCGCGCCCGCCGGCTTCGACGCCAATGAGTCTCACACTTTTTTCCGGCGCAAACGCCGTGAAGATTCCCGCCGCATTACTGCCGCCGCCGACGCAGGCGACGATGCAATCCGGCAGGCGGCCTTCCTTTTCCAGGCATTGCGCCCGCGTTTCCGCGCCGATAATGGCCTGGAAATCGCGCACCATCATCGGGAACGGGTGCGGCCCGACGACCGAGCCGATGATGTAATGGGTGTGCTCGACGGAGCCCATCCAGTCGCGCATGGCTTCGTTGGTGGCGTCCTTGAGCGTGCGGCTGCCGCTGTGCACCTCGACAACGCGCGCTCCCAGAAGGCGCATCTTAAAGACATTGAGGCTCTGCCGCCGCACGTCTTCGGTCCCCATGTAGACATCGCATTTGAGCCCGAACACGGCGGCCGCCGTCGCGGTGGCCACGCCATGCTGGCCGGCCCCGGTCTCGGCGATCAGCCGCTTCTTGCCCATGCGAACCGCCAGCAGCGCCTGCCCGATGGTGTTGTTGATCTTGTGAGCGCCGGTGTGATTGAGGTCCTCGCGCTTAAGGTAAACCTTCGCCCCGCTCAATGCCTCGGTGAGCCGCTGGGCGAGATAAAGCCGGCTCGGGCGGCCGACGAATTCGCTCAGATAATAATCCACCTGCCGCTTAAATTCGGGATCAGCCTTCGCCTTGGCGTACTCCTCCTCAAGCTGGCGAAGAGCGGCGACGAGGGTCTCAGGGACAAAGACGCCGCCGTAGGGGCCGAAATGGCCGCGCGAGTCGGGGAGCGTGGGGGCATTTGCGGTTAGGGTGGAACTATTGGGCATGTGAAGCATGGTAGGGGATGGAGCGGGGAGGGATCAATAAGTCGAAGGTGTTTCGGCGCAGCGGAGTTTGAGCGGATCGGCGGGAAAGTCGTAATAATTCAATTTCCTGGTGCAGGCGAGTGAGGTATTCTTAAGCTGCTAATAGCTCTTGCAAGGGGCATGAAGGAGTGAATTTCAATAAGGATAATGATGGTGAGGAAATGAAGCCCAAGGCTCCCGCCGCCAAGAGCCGGACTCGCGAAGCGCACGCTCTCGGAATTTCCGACGAGCTGATCAGATCGCAATTGGATGCCGACGAGCAAATCCTCTGGTCGGCAAATCCAATGGGCGGACGAATTGTGAGGCGCGGGATCCCGCCTTTTCTCTCGGCAGTCGGATGTACCATATTTGCCATTTTCTTGGTGTTTACCTCGTTGCATGGCTCGTCCGAAGCAGGCGCCTCTCGGGATTACGTCGGCGCGATCTTGGGTGGTTTTTTTGTCGTTGCGAGCTTCGCGGCCTGCATCGCATTTTCGCCATATGCGTTGCGAATGAGGGCCAAGCGCATCGCGTACTTAATTACCAATCGACGGGCGATCGTATGGGAGCAACGCCGGTGGCGCGGATTGAAGCTGGACAGCTACCGAGCCGAGCAGCTGGGTTCAATGAAATCCAAAATCCTCGGCGAAACTTGTGGTGATTTGGTTTTTGAGAAGCGCGTTGAGTATCACTTCAACGGCAACAACATTCGGTTTGTGTACAACGGGTTTATAGGGCTGGAGAATGTTCGGGAAGCGGAGGAACTCATCCGGCATACTCTGCTCTCAAAATAAGGGTGCTGCCTAGCAGGGCTTGAACCCGACTGTCGGGCCTACACCGCACGCCGCACCGAGGGTTTTCACATATGCGAATATCGAACGCTCTCCCGCTTATCTGTCTTCTGGCTATCTTGCCGCAGCGGGTTGAGCTGTTTGCAGACGTCAGCCCCTCACCCACCACCCAGCCCGCGCCCACCAGTATCCCATTACCCGGCCGTCCCTTCGGCGTGGTGGCCTCGCGCGACGGCAACTGGGCCTTCGTCGCCATGGTCGGCGGCGACCGGCCTTCCGGCGCCGGCGTGGCGGTGCTGCACCAAGTCGCGGGCCAGTTTCAGCTTGACCACGTTGTTCCCGTCGACGGCGGCGTAATCGAAATGGCTCTGACCCACGACGGCAAAACCCTCATCGGCGCCGGCGGGGATTCGGTGGTGATGCTGGATGTCGGCCGCATGACATCGGGCCACGGCGACGCGCTCCTGGGAAAATTCAGCGACGGTTCCAACTCGACCATCTACGTAAATGTCACGGCCGACGACAAAGTACTTTTTGTGAGCGACGAGGGAGCCGCGACGATAACCGTCATCGATCTGGCTCGCGTGCGGGCCAGCGGATTCGATCCGGCCGCGATCATCGGCAAGATACCCGTGGGCGACGCGCCGATTGCGTTGACCTTTTCACCCGACGGTCGCTGGCTTTATACCACCAGCGAAATCGCCCCGCCCGGTTGGGGCTGGCCGAGCACCCAGAAACCCGAAGGCCGAGCCAACCCCAATCAGCCTGGGGCGGGTGTGCCCGAGGGAGCGGTGGTGGTGGTGGATGTGGCCCGCGCCAGGGTCGATCCCGCGAACTCGGTCGTCGCGCGCGTCCCGGCGGGTGGCAGCCCGGTGCGGATGACCATGTCCGCCGATGGAAAGCGCATCTTTGTGACGGCCCGGGGGAGCAATGCCGTGGTGGAATTTGACGCGGAAAGAATCGTGACCGATCCGACCCATGCTCGTCTGGCGATGGTGACCGTCGGCAGTTCGCCGGTGCCGCTGGCGCTGATCCAGGATGGCAAAACATTGGTCGTCGGGAATTCCAATCGATTTGCCGCGGATGCAGGCAAACCGCAGACGCTGAGCGTTTTAGATGTAGCCAAAATAGGCCAGAGCGACGCCGCCATCGGCACGATCTCTGCGGGGGCGTTTCCGCGCGAGATGTGCGTCACATCGGATGGGAAGACTTTGCTTGTGTCGAATTTCGGGTCGGATTCGGTGGAGGTTATTGACGCCCAGAATCCGCCGGTGGAGGGGAAGTAGGAATTGCAACGCTCACTCCCAAACGACATCCGCCGTTTTGGCCAAAAACTTCCCAAACCACCCCTACTTCCCCGCCTTCTCCCCCAATTCCTCCGCCCGTAGATCGCGCCGCAGGCCGCGGATATCCTGCAGGAATTCCTTGCGCAGGATGTACCGCACGAGCGTGGCCGCCGCGAACGGATACACAAATCCCTCGGCCGCCGTTTCCCCGGTCAGGCGATGCGCCGCCCACGCCGCGGCGGCGATGCAGGCCAGCCACTCCGCCGCGCTGATAATCAAAAAATCCACCCACGGCCGCGGGCGCACAATGAATTCGCGTTGCGTGCGCACGTATCGCCAATGAAACAGCGCCGTGACGGCCAGTGCGTGCGGATAGGCAATCCCCGCCGCGAACGCGAGCGTGTCGCCGCTCGCACATCGATACGCATACGCCGCCAGCCCCACCAGCCAACTCGCCAGCGTCGCAATGAGAAACTTCACCGCCGGGCTGGTCCGCGGAAATTTGAAATCATACAGGCGGCTCAAATGCTCCAGATACCGAAACTGCTGCTTGAGGCTCAGCTTGGATTGCCCGCGGGCGCGCACGCCAAAGAGAATGGGAATCTCGCGCACCTTTTTCACGCGGCATTTGCACATCAGTTCCAGGCCGATTTTGTACCCCAGCGGCGTGAGGCGCGTGGCCCCGGCATAGGTGGCCCGCGAGAGCGCGAAGAAGCCGCTCATCGGATCGGTGATGTTCCCCGCAAACGGACGGGCCAGCAGCGTGGCGAATCCCGAATTGAGCCGCCGATAAAGCGTCCACCCCTCGGCCGTCGCTCCACCGGAAATGTACCGGGACCCCAGCACAAAATCCGCCGTCCCGTCGCGCAGCGGCGCGACCAGAGCCAACAATCGATCCGGCGGATGCTGCAAATCGGCATCCATGACCGCCAGATAGTTCCCCTTGGCCTGCGCCATGCCGAGCAGTACGGCCCCGCCCAGCCCATCCTTCGGGTTGTGCCGCGTCAAAAGCGTGAGCGGAAATTTCCTGGCCAGCTCCTGGCAAACCGCCGCTGTGTCATCGGTGCTGTCGTCATCGACAACGATGACCTCGTAAGAAACCAACCCCATCCCCGCCGCAATCGCCGGCAGCAAAATAGGCAGGTTTTCTGCCTCGTTGATGGTGGGAACGATAATCGAGACTTCGGGCACGAGAGTAGGTTAACCAGTTGCAGGCGACTCGCCCATATAGGGCGAAGGACTGAGGACTGAGGACTGAGGGCCGAGGACTGAGAGACAGTCAAACACGGCGCCCCTCGCGGCCATCATCTTGTCTACTGCGCCACTGATCGCCTGCTTGCCCTGAGCCGCGTCGAAGGGCTCCCCTGTTCTCGCGGCGCAGCCGCGCCTCAGTCCTCAGTCCTCAGTCCTCAGTCCTCAGTCCTCAGTCCTCAGCACTCACAACTAATTATTCGGCACGGTCACCGTCCGCACCGTCCGCGACAGCGGCGTCACCGTGCTCCGGTCGACAATAAACGCGGCGCGGCGGGTGACTTTCAGTGTCGGCGCGGCATTGCCGGTTCCATTCACGCCCGCGTTCTGCCAGCCTTCCACGACGACGTAGACGGTGAAGCTGTCCGAGCGTGTGGTGATCAGATTGCTCAGGCGGGTCGTCTGGAGAAACAGCTCATCAAAATTGTTGGACAGACCGCTGCTGGGCGTGATGTTTCCCTCCTGGGAAAAGCTGGACCCATTGAACCCCGGATTGCCGTTGCTCGTAGTCAAGTCCCCGTCCCCGGTTTGGAAAATAAGATTGCCTAAGTTGTCTGTGACGCGATTGAGATCGAAGATGGAGTAAAAGGGACCTTTAATATTTCGGCCGGTCGGACCATTCACAATCGCCTGGGCGATCGCGATGCTCCTGGCAGTATCGACTTGTCCCGCATTGGGACCCGCCCCATATACCGCCAGCGGCAATGTCGCCAAAACCTGCCAGGGCGCAGTGTTGATGTTGATTAGCCCTTGCACTGTCTGTGTGTTTTCAGCGTCGGTGTTGGGTGCGGCCGATGAGTCGGAATTGGCGATCGCCGTTTGCGCCAAAGTCTGCACCGGGATCGCGTTGCCGGAGTTTGGATAGTTGGGCGGATACCGATTCGGATCGGTCTGCGGCAAATAATCTCCGCGCGGGCTCTGGACGGTAAGGTAATCGAAAAGGCTTCGAGTCCAGTCGTACGCCACCGAGGCGTTCGTCGGCGGGATCGAAACGGGATTGATGAGCGGGTCGACCGTCGAGCCCGTGCCTGTGATCGGACAAAAGCGGCCCACTTGCTCGTTGCCGCCGAGTCCCGCCGCGGCGATAGTGGCATCCATGGTGATGGAGTTCAACTCAAGAATGCTTCGCGTCGGAGGGGAAGCCGAAGTGTCGAGAGTGTAAATCTCGTACGCGCCGATAAACGGAACCTGCAGAATATCGCCATTTCGCGTCGAGTTGCCGGGCAATAGATTATTAGACAGGTTCAACCACGTGCCGGTGGGATTCCACAGTTGGTAAGCAACCGGAATCGTGTAAGGGGTAGGTGTGAGCGGCGCTGTGGCGCTAGTGGACGCGCTGGTTGTCGCTACGTTTGAGCCACTTGCGCCGAGGCTGAATAATACCGGGGGTGAGTTTATCCACGGATCTTGGGTGGTCGAGGGGTTAGTCCAGTTAGCGACCTGAGCGTCAACTTGTCCGCCTGCGACGTATCTCCCCGGATAGACGAATTGCCACGCCAATCCCGGCCCACTGGGTCGAGCGTAGTGCAATTCGTATGCTTTGGCGGTAGTACCAATTATAAGCTGCGTGAAATCGAAGGAATCGACCGGGACAAAGTCATTGGAGTTGTTAGCGACGCCTAGCGAGTCATTCCACTGGTATGTCGGACCGTCCGAGCCCGCGGAGGGCGAGCCGTCGTAATGCCGCCTTCTCATAATGACCATTTCGTTGCCGATCACGGCTCCGAGATTTGGGACATATAGCGTATTCAGCAGGGGCAACGACGGATTCAGACCGTTGCGCAGCGTCGGAGGGGCAGGCAGACTATTTGGCGTGTTCGGAATCGCCCCCGTTGCCGGCAAGCCCGATGCCTGCGGGCGGTACGCGGCGGTGCTCCCGCCGACGCCCGAAGCATTGTAATTCTCAAGCAGCAGGTAACCATTCGCCGGGACGACCGCCAATCCGTACGAATTGGCGGCTATTGCGGAATAGGTCGTAGATGGGAATGTCGCTATCGCATTTAGCGTCTTCGGCTCCGAGCCTCGGTTAACCGTAGCAATTTCCCAAGAGTAATCCGCCGACGGCGATCCAGTCGGCACCAGCGGAATATTGAACGAATACGGATTATATAACTCGACGGCAACGTATCCCGCCGAGTTGGCGGTGAGGGCCGGCTCGTAACTGGGCGTGGTAGTGTCCGTCTGTCCGTAGACTTCTGTGATGAATGGCTGCGGCTGAACCCCATACACGGTCGCATAGATGGGAAGCCCGCCGTACAGGCCATTCAAATATACCTGGCGCGCGATCACGTTCTGCGGCCCAGGCGCTACCGGTGCCACGGGGCTGCGGATGCTCTCCGTATTCACGGCCGCTATGGCCGCCCGCAGGATTTGCACTTGCTGAGGGGAGAGCACAGGCGTCGTCTCCCGAATTGGATTCGTGACGAACATCGTCGCGCCCGCTTTCGCGCCCTCGTTCATCACATTCCAATACGCCCGAAGCAGTTCCGGAAACAGGGCCGTATTCACGTCGGCCTTGACCAGCGTTCCGCCATATTTGGATGGGAGTTGGCTCGTCCCCAGGTAACTCCAACCAGCGTTCAATTGCCCGTTTGTCGCAGCCAACGGCGGCGCGCCATTCGTCGCCCCGGTGCATTCGAAGGCCTGACTCTGTTGCTCGTTGTAGTCGTATGTGTAAATCCCCGGCGCGGCCATGGGATAGCTGGGATTGGGGGTCGTGCAATATGTCACCACGTCGCCGGGAATATTGTTGGGATTGGGATTGGGCGGGGGTGAGTAGACGACATTTGGGGATCATTGCCCGCGATCCCCATACGGCAGAATCCCCGGCGGCAATGTGGGCGTCGGGCTGGCCGACGTGATCTGCCCCGGCAACGCCGCCGTTCCGTACGTGTTCGGCGGGGCGATGTTCGACAGGCCATTCTTGGTCACCAGTAATGGCCGGAGATTCGGCAAGAGCCGGCCTGGCGTCGACGCGGCAGGCAATGCCGACGGCGGGGCCGCATAGGCGGTATTGCCTATTGCAGTGAAGGGTGTGTAGTACGTGTTTAGTTCAGAGTAATCGAAACTACCGTTGAACCAGGTGTCGGTCACGAGAGCGGCATCAGCCGCAGTTGGGTCGACGCCGCTGGAGCTCACAAGCGGCGCCGGGTAGGCCTTCCAGGCCGCGCCGGCCAGGTTGACTCCGGTGCCGTTACTAAAGCTGAGGCTCAGCGCCGAAGAATTGGGCGCGTTCTTAAACGCCGAGAACGGCAGCACGTTCTCCACCGCCGTCTCCGCCAACCCACCCTGCGGTGGATTCACCAGGCAAAAGTGGTAAGCCAGCGCCGCCGCGTCGGCGTCGCCGAACGAGCGGTAATGGGGATACGGCGGGCCACTTGGCGGGCCCGCAACGTTGTTATAGATGCTCCCCGGATTGGCCACACGGCGGCCTAATTGGGAGGACAGCGCCTCCGCCAGCGATCCGAACTGCACATCACTTCGAACTATCGCAGGATTTCCGTCATTCACCACAGTGCTGTAATTGAGTCCCGTGGAGGAGTTGAATAGCGACGGCAATCCTCCGCTCAAACCCAAACGATATTCGGTAAGCAATTGCGGCACCACCTGCGCGCTAGCGGGAGGATAAACGCCGTTCGGCGCAGTGCCCGCGCTTGTCAAATCCCGAGAATCGAGCCATTCTGCTAAGCCGACGGCCGTTGGGTAGAGGGACGCGCCCAGCGTCGGAATGACCGGCAGCCCGGTGCCGGTGCCGGTCGTAAGGAGGTAATCGAGTTGGCTGTCCCACGCCGTGTTCACGTTAATCCCGGAATTATTATCGATGATGCGCACGCCCGCGTAATATGTCAGGCCGTCGGCAAACGTGCCGGGGAGGCGGATCAATCCGCAATCGGCGATCCCATCCCCGCTGGCGTCGCCGGCGATCATGTATCCCGGCGCCGTCGCCGTCGATGCACCGTTTGTTCCCGTGACGGTGACTTGAAATGCCGGGTAAACATTTGCCGTTCCCGGCATGGTGATGAAGGTGGGAGTCAGATAGAAGAAGGGGGCGGTGACGGTTTGACTATTGTATTGCGTATAGAAATAGGGCGCATTCAGCCCCGTAATAAACTGGGTCGCCGTGCCCTGGTAAACAATCGGCGGCGCTGGCGAATCGAACTCCCCGCTGCCGTCGAAGTTTTCCGCATTCAGCGGTGCCGTGATCGTGGCCCAATACGGCATATTGCCAGGATATGACGAAATCACCGCCGGATTCGGTACGCTCGGCAGCCGATCGGCCAGCCACGGATCTCCGGTGCCACTCCCAAGATAATCCGGCGTATCGATATTGAGGTAGTTCGTCGTGTTCGAGCCGGGTGTTGGGGTTGCGTACGTATTCGTGATGGCAGCTTTATACTGCTGCCCCAAACTCGGATTATACGCAAACAACCCATTCACAATATTCGCAACGGCCATGTCCTTCACGCCATCGACGAGCTGATCGACCTGCGAATTCTGAATGTCCTGCCCCGAAACGACGCGATCGACCCGGGCCGTGGAGAGATACGCCGTCGCCAGGATCGACAGGATCAAAAGCAAAACCACGACCATCAGCAGGACCGACCCGCGGCGGGAAGAATTCAGTCTCACCACAGAGGACGCAGAGGACACGGAGGAAGACGGAGAATACAAACTCAAAAATAATTCCTCTTTCTGCGCATTCCTCTGTGTCCTCTGTGTCCTCTGTGGTGAATCTTGTATTGTGTTTACTTCCAGCATTTTCACACCCATGCCTATTTCAACTTGAAGATGTACTCCGACCAGGGGCCG
>JBEKYH010000337.1:0-5893 GCA_049511115.1 Tepidisphaeraceae bacterium
CGCGCCGCTGAAGCCGTCGATGCGCCTGCCGCGCGGCGGCGTGATCTGCTGCTGCTTTGGAGCACCGAGCAGACCATCGTCGTCATCAATCGCTATCCCTACGCCCACGGGCATCTGCTCGTGGCCCCCAAGGCTCACAAACCCGATCTGCTGGATCTGACCGAAGCCGAGGGACTGGACCTGCACCGCCAGACCAAAACGGCCCTCGCCCTGCTGCGCCGGGCCGTGAGCGCCCAGGGCTTCAACATCGGCATCAACGTCGGCCGCATCGCCGGGGCGGGTCTGCCGGGGCATATGCACCAGCACGTAGTTCCGCGCTGGGCGGGCGACGCCAACTTCATCAGCGTCGTCGGCGAAGTCCGCGTCGTGCCGCAGGCCATCGAACAACTCTACGACGCGCTGGCGAAGACGCATGCGGAGATGAGTTGATGGAACACTTTGGAACAGTTTGGAACAGTTTTGGGCTGGGTTGGGCACTTTTAAAACTTTTAGACAGTTCTCGGCACTTCATATGCGGGCATGTACGTGTGATGGCTGATGCGGTTCCACGAGCCGGAAGGCGGCCGTGGGAATTCTTGAGATTTGGATTGGTGGACAACACGTATAATGGTGTGTGGCGCGAATGGTTGCGCTTGAGAAATGTTAATTTCGGGAATTTTGTTGACGCGGCCGAGGCAAAGTGTTACCAATTAGGTTCACAAATGTGGTCGGCGGCCTGTCTGCCGTTCACTGCCTTCCTGGCGGCGTGGTCTGGTAAGCGCCTATTTGCAGGAGAGGTGACTTATGTTCGACCTATCAAGTTTGGCGTGGCGGGTTCTTTCGTTGGCGAGCCTGGCACTCTGGGCGCTGGCGATAACGTCGGCGGCCAGAGCGGATGTGTTTAATATGCCTTCGGGGGACACTTCGCTGTCCTTCGTTCAGGTTGGCGATCCGGGGAATGCGCCGGATACCGATGGGCTTGGGTCGGTCGCGTATACTTACAGTATCGGTACTTACGATATCACGTCGGCCCAATATTGTGCCATGCTGAACGCAGTAGCAGCGACGGACCCGTACGGGCTTTACAACCCTAACATGGGTCCCGCCGTTGGGCAGCCGGGCATTATGCGATCGGGTACAGTGGGCAATTATACCTACAGCGTTGCCAGCGGATACGCGAACTTTCCGGTCAGCGAAGTTTCCTGGGGCGACGCGGCTCGCTTTTGCAATTGGCTGGCGAACGGTCAGCCGGCGACGGGTGTCGAAAATGCCGCGACAACCGAAGCCGGGTCTTACGCGCTCAACGGGGCGCTTACCGACCAGCAACTGAACCTGGTCACGCGCGCTCCGGCGGCGGTTTATGTGATTCCTAGCGAAAACGAGTGGTATAAGGCCGCATATTACAAATCTGGCTCGCCAAACGCTGGTTATTGGCTCTTTCCGACCCAAAGTAATACCCCGCCGAGCAACATATTGACGGCGACGGGAACCAATAATGCAAATTTTTACGACCCGGTCGCGGGGTATACGGACGGGGGACCAACGCCCGTCGGCATCTTTACGGATTCCCCCGGTCCGTACGGCACGTTCGACCAGGGCGGAGACGTCTATCAGTGGACAGAAGGTGCATTGCCGGACCAACGGGTGGTGCTAGGCGGCGCGTGGAACGCCGACGTCATCTACCTGGAATCAAGCGAATCCCAGGGAATGCCGCCGTCAGTGTACGAACCTAACGTCGGCTTCCGGGTCGTCGAGGTGCCGGAGCCCGGGTCGCTCAGCTTATTGGCGCTTTGGAGTGCTATGTTGCTTCGTCGTCGCCGCGCTTAGAGGATTCCGAATTTATCCTTTACACATACGATTCAGGATAGTGAATACAGCATTGGGAGGAGCTAATGGGACGTGCGTACGATGCTCGCCAGAGCGCTATGAGAGGTGGGTCGCGAAAACGAGGAGGAAAGCTGCAGCGCGCCGCTTACGGAGTGATGGAGGATTTGGAACAGCGATTCTTGATGAGCGTTTCCATTCAGGTACAAACCAACATGGATGACGCGGCAACTGGCGGCATAACTGCAGAAGGTGGTAGTAGCTACGATGCTAGCACTCTAAGGCAGGCGATCAACTACGCTAATACTCTCACGCAGGCCAGTATCATCACGTTCAGTTCGACGGTCACGGCGATCAATTTGAACGCGACGCTGGGGCAGATCGATATCGCGACAAATCCAAATTTGCTTCTCAATATCAATAACGTTGTCGGCGTGAATGTAGTGACTGTGAGCGGGGGCGGCAGCACGAGGGTGTTCAATATCGACGGCGCGGACGCTACCTTCGGTAACCTCATTGTCACCGAAGGCTATGGCGGCAGCAGCGGTGGCGGCGGAATCCTCGAGGATGGCGGCAACCTCACGCTGACAAACTGCACCGTCTCTTTCTGCACGGCCGCCGATGGTGGCGCCATCTTCAATACGGGAACCACCACGCTCACGCTCTGCGCGATCTCAGGCTGCGCCGCCGAGTACTCCGACTCGCTCGGCAACGGCGCCGCGATCGACAACTCAACTGGCGGGACGCTCGACGTCATCCAATGCACTATCTCCGGCGACGGCTCGTCCTCAAATATCGCGGCCGCGAATGGCGGCGGACTTTATAATTCGGGGATATGTTCGTTGTCGTCCACACAAATCGCCACCTGTTATGCCAATCGAGGGGGTGGAATATACAACGCAAGCTCCGGCACGATTTCGATGACGGGAACCAATACGTCGCCGACGACGGTATCCTACGATCAGGCTGTGGGCGGGCATGGCGGGGGACTGGCCAACCAGGGGTACATCAAAGCCAGCAATACCAATTTTGATAATGACTCGGTAACGGGTACGGCCTACGGCGGAGGGATATATAACGCCGACGGCGGCACCGTCGTATTGGGGGACAGTTCAACTAACGATAGTTGCGCCGTATCAGGCGACTATTCCAGTTTTAAGGGAGCGGGCATATACAACGGCAAAGGCAGCACTGGCGCCAACGGCAGGTATGCCACTCTCAAAGTGTACGACAGCACACTTTCCGGCGACGTCGATGGGGATAGCCTGCCGGGGTCGGAGGCTATCACCTTTGGTGCCGAGGGAGGCGGAGTAAAGACCAGAGGTTACGCTTATTTCGCCGGCGATACAATCACGGACTGCACGACAGCCCTTAATGGCGGTGGGATTTCTAACGGCGATATCGAGGGCGGCGCGGCGACGCTGACGCTGAAACAATGCACGCTGAGCGGCGATACGGCGTTAGCCGCAGGCGGGGGGATATTTAATCTTTCCGGAAGCCTCTACGTTGGCGGCAGCACGGTCGGCGGAAGTGTCTCTGGCGACGGATGCACTGCTGGATTTATCTCACGCACTGTACACGACAGCGGGGGGGGCGGCGGGGTCTATTCCAATAGTCAGGGAGAGTGCACCATGAACGGCTGCACAATCGAGGGTGACTCGGCCTTGGGAAGCCTGATGCGAAATCACGTTTACAACTACTACTATGGCGGGGGCGGCGTTCACATCAGAACGACAGGCGGAACACCGTTGATAGAAGATTGCACCATATCTGGCGATAGTTCTGATTCGCTGGGCGGCGGGGTCGTCTTCGCGGGTACGTCGGCGGCGACCATAGACTTTCGTGGCGATTCGGTCGTAAACGACACCGCGTTTGGCGGTGATGGCGGGGGGATTTACAGTTGCGGCAGTAATTTTGCCGTCTCCTTGGGAAGCGCCACCGTCGCCGGTGCCGATATCATTACAAGTGTCAGCGGCGACAGCTGCGTGGGCGAGGGCGGCGGCGTCTTCGTCGGCGGTGCGCCCGGATATCTTGCGGCGATCGGCTGTGACTTTGGGGAGGATACAGCCACGACCGACGGCGGGGGGATTTGCGTTGAGGGGCCGGCGGGGACGCTTACTTCGTGCACCGCCAGCTATGACGTTGCCGGAGCGGGTAATTCCACCGATAACTTCGGCGGCGGGGGCATTTATGCCGAGGACTGCACCCTTGGTGGGGATACGATTACGAACGACCAAGCTGCCGACGAGTACTCGGAAGGAGGAGGGCTAGCGGGTAGCGGCTCGACCGTAACCAACTGCACAATCTCGAACGACTCTGCGCCTGCTGGCAGCGGGGTCGATGTTTTTGGCGATGACAGTCTTGGGAGCGCTCTTTCAGCCCCTGACTCACTAGCGATCGACACGGGTGCGACCCTTGATGTCAAGGGCTATGACCTGACCGTTGGCGGTCTTAGCGGAAGCGGCACGCTCGACGACTCCGCCGGTGGCACGCCGACGCTGACCGTGAGCAATACGAATACTGGCGCTGCGGCGGTCGGGACGTTTGCGGGGACGATCCAGAACACCAGCGGCGTTGTAAGCCTGACTAATACAGCGGGGACGCTGGTGCTGATGAACACAAACAAGTTCAACGGCGTCACGACGATAAGCGGCGGCGCGCTGGTCATCGATTCTGCGGGTGGGCTGCCGGCTGACGGGACCGTCGTGAACAACTCGATGCTCTCAATCCTGGCAGGTTACGTCGGCGCGCCGGTCAATCCCGCGACGGTTACGGGGACGGGGACGATCAGCGTTGGCACGTCAAGCGAGGGAGCGTATTTAAAGCTGGGAAGCACGTTGGGATCCCAAACCACGAGCACAGCGTCGTCGCTTATCGTAGGCCCGACTTCGGCGCTGGATATCACCAACAACACGTTCATAATTAGCTTTCCAAGCGGCGGCGATCCAGCTTCAGCGATACGCAGTTATCTCACCAGCGGGTACGATGGTGACACTTGGAACGGAGTGGGTATCATCAGTAGCAACGCGGCTTTGAACGTTAATTTGTATGCGGTAGGCTACGTCGACGGTAGCCGCGACGCGGGGACCTCAGTTTACGGGTCTAACGAGATTGAGATTAAGAACTCCATTGCAGGCGACTCGAATCTGGACGGCACAGTGAATTTCGCTGACCTGCTGGTAGTTGCCCAGAACTTTAATAAACTGCTCGATACACACGGAAATGCGCTCGATTGGGCCGACGGCGACTTTAATTATGATGGGACTGTAAACTTCGCGGATTTGTTGCTCGTCGCGCAGAATTTCAATAAACAATTGGCTGCCGGCGAAGTGACGCAGTTGCCGACCGCGACGGCCGGTAGCTGGGATTTCGCCGTAGACGCCGCCGCTGCCGAAACGGTGGTGATGTACGTCGATCCGACGGCGACGGACTCCAACGACACGGGAATCTCCTGGGCGGACGCCTTCCCGGATGTGCAGACGGCGCTTGGCACTGCGCAAACCATCGAGGCGGATGCTCCCGGTACCCTCATCACCATTGACGTGGCCCAAGGGACGTATTCTCCAGGGACAAGCTCGACTTCGACCTTCCAAATGATCAACGATGTTTCCCTTTATGGCGGGTACCCCGGTTACGCTTCGGGCAATCCGGATTTGGATGATTGCAACGTGAGCGATTATCCAACGGTCCTCTACACGTCCAGCACCACGACAGACGCAGTGACGGCCACGGGGACAAACGCCAGCGCCGTGATAAACGGTTTCACGATCGCCGATGCCGGCGCGCCGGTTCCCACGGATGGGATCGAGATGGCGGGTGGAAGTCCGACGATCGCGGACTGCATCTATACGGCTCCGCAATACGTCTGGGTCGCCGACGGCAACTATGAGGCCATCCAGGAATTCGCCAGCTCGGGCAGCCTGCTTGTCCAGAGCGGGACCTGGGGAACCGGCGACGGCGATTTCCTTTCGCCGGAAGGCGTTGCCACCGACGCCAATGGGAATGTGTGGGTCACGGATGTCTACAATAACCGCGTGGAGGAGTTTACTCCCAGCGGCGTTTTTATGATGACGTTCGGCTCATACGGCTC
>JBEKYH010000338.1:0-7144 GCA_049511115.1 Tepidisphaeraceae bacterium
GGTCGCGACCAACGCCGATGGATTGGTTCGAATTCGGTGACGATCTATTCCTGCCAGGCTTCTTTATCGAATGTGCTCTCCTGGGCGCCGGCACGGACCGCCGGCACTGGCGATGGGTTGGCGTCGCTTGCGCCGTGGCCCTTTTTGTCCTCTTCATCCACCCAACGAGTGATCTGGGATTGTCCGACGAACAGGAGACTTACACCGCCGTCTTCATAATTGCTTGGCTTGTAGGATACGCCAATTTTATGCTCAGCCTTTCGCTCAAGCCGAGTCAGAAATGGATTGCTTATGTTGTCGTAGCTTTTGAAGTGGCGCTTTGCTATTGCGTGCATCTTTGCGACACGACGCTTTATTTCAGCGCGCAGGAAGGAGTCGTTGAGTCATGTATGGATTGCGGCGCGGTCATAACGGCGGGTTTGACGCTTTACGCGGCTGTTTTGTCCGAGGGAAATCGCAAAGCGGAGGCGTCAGCCAGCGTCCCTTCCGCGTCACTGCCGCTGAGCGATCCCGAGCCGGGGTGATTCGCGGTGCTTAAGATCGAAGAGCGCATCAACATGGCCAAACGCCTCACAGCGCCGCCGCCCGGCGCGTGAGCTCGATGGTCTTGCTGAACGGGCCGTTGGCGTCGAGATGGGCGAGTAGGAACGCCTGCAAGTCGGCGGTGGAGGCGGTCAGCACGGGCATGTCGTCAACCATTTCGTGACCGACCGAAGAGGGATTGTCGGTGAGGAATTTCTTGGTCCAGTCCATGTCCATATCCGACACCACAAGCGTCGGATCGATTTGGCGCACGAGCACAAAGCTGTGAGTGGGGAGCAGGTGGCCTTGGTAGAAGCCGTTTTGAGGCAGTTGCGGATCGGCCGGATACAAATCGAGGAACATCGTGTCTTTGACTTTAAGCAGATGGACAACGAATTCGCCGCTTTTGCCGTCCTTGTCGACGGCGATGAGCTTATAAGTATTGTCCTGGTCACTCTTGGTGAAGGCGTACTCTTCCATGCCGTTGCCGGTGGTCCAGACGCCGATGAGGGCAGGCTCGTAGATGACATCGCGGTCGCTATAGAGGGCGTGCAACGATTCCACACAACCGCCAACCAGCAGCAAGAGAGCCGCAAATCCGATGAGTTTTTTCGAGCCGCGCATGAGATGCTCCTTCGATTCTTGCAAAGCCCCCATAGGTACGTCGCGGGATATGGGGGAGAAGTTCGGTTGCGTAGTTTACCCCCTTCTGCGGCCCCCGCGAGCCGTGGGGAGGGCGGTGAGCGGATCGTCCGGCCAGGAATGCTTTGGATAGCGCCGCCGCAGGTCTTTGCGCACCTGCTCGTAAGTATTCTTCCAAAAACTGGCCAGGTCTTCCGTTACCTGCACGGGGCGGAAATTGGGGCCGAGCAATTCGAGGAGGACTGGCGCTTTGCCGCCTGCGAGGCGGGGCGTTTGGGTCAGTCCGAATAATTCCTGGAGGCGCACGGCAAGCACCGGCGATTTTCCGGTTTCATAGCGCAGGCGAATCTGCTGGCCGCTGGGGACGGTGATCGAGGCGGGGGCGTGTTGTTCGAGGAGGCGGTCCAGAGGATAAATAAGCCGCGCGCGAAGGGCGTTCTCCAATCCGCCGCGCTTTAATTCCTCAACGCTTCGTTTGCCGGCGCAGGCCTTGTCCAGGACCACCGCTAATTCCGCGTCGTCAAATACCGGCCAGGCATGTTCGGGCATCCATTTGCGGAGGAATTCCAGTCGCGCCAGGAGTGTCGCGGTGGCTTCGTCATCGGCGAAGATTTTTCGCGCGCGTGGTTGCAGCGCTGCGGCTAAGGCGACGCCGGCCGCGCTTGGATCGATGGCGGCGTCGGTCTCGTGGCTGAGGACTAAATCGAGGTAGACTTTTTCGGTGAGCGCGGTCACTTTGCCGCGCTGCTCATCAAACCGGACGCTCTGGCGGCGCTGGACCGCGTTGGGGAAAAGTTCCTCGAGCCATTCCGGTTCAATGGCGCTGGCGACGCGCACGAGCGATTCGCCTTTCGCCGCGCGATCGTCCTGACGAACGTCTACCGCTACGAAGAATTCAGCCGTGCGGACGACGGACTCGCGCGCCACGCGCAGACCAGCCCCGCCAACCATGACGGCTGTTTCGGGATCGCTCTTGCGCCGCCTGGCCACGCGATCGGGATATGCCAGGAGGGCGAGCTTCAGCAGTTCCGATTCGTCGGCCTGATGATCCTGCTTGGCGCCGTGGCGCTGCATCATGCGCTGCAATTCATCTGCGAGGCGTATCACCGGCCGGTCGGTGGAAACATCCAGTCGGGTGAGCAGATCGGACGAGCCGTGCATGTTGCTGGGTGGCGGCGCGCTGAGGGCTTCACGCTCGGACAGAACGGCGGCGATCTTGGCGCCTTGTGAGACCAGTCCCTCCTCCGCGGCGGCGAGCATGAGCCGGGAAAGTCGCGGATGCACCGGCAGGGCGAGCATTTTACGCCCCAGCGGCGTGATGCGGCCGTTGTGTTCGTCGGTGAGCGCGCCGAGCATCCAGAGCAATCGCTCGGCGGATTGCAGCGACGAATCCGGCGGGCGCTCATACCAGCCGAACTGTCCCGGGTCCTTTTGGCCCCACGCGTGAAGCGCCAGCACGGTGGCGCACAAACCCACGCGGCGAATTTCCGGCAGAGAAAATTCCACCATGCCGGCTTCTTCCTTGGCCGTCCAGAGCCGGATGCAGGTTCCCGGCGCGGTGCGGCCGGCACGGCCCGCGCGCTGGACGGCCGACGCGCGACTGATGCGGCACAATTGCAGTTGATCGAGGCCGCGCCGTGCGTCGTACGCGGCCACGCGCTCCAGGCCGCTGTCAATGACGGTTCGCACGCCGGGGATGGTGAGGGAGGTTTCAGCGATGTTGGTGGCGAGGATGACCTTGCGTCGATCGGCGGGGCGAAGCACCTGCGCCTGCTCCTCAAACGGCAGGCTGCCATGCAGTGGAAGAATAAGTGCACCGTTATTGTCCAGGCGCTCCTGCGTGCGGCGAATCTCTCCGGCCCCGGGAAGGAAGACCAATAGGTCGCCGCTTTCTTCCGGGCGCATTCGCAGCGCGCCGCGGACCTCATTGGCTACTCGATCCTCGATGCGCTCCGCGGACGGCGGGCGATGCTCAATCCGCACGTCGAACAATCTCCCCGGCGAATGGATAATCGGACAATCCCCCAAAAACCGCGCCACCGGCTCGGCATGCAGCGTTGCCGACATGACCACCAGGATCAGATCTTCGCGGACGGTTTCGCGCACTTCGCGGAGCAGCGCGATGGCCAGATCGCAATCGATGCTGCGCTCGTGGAACTCATCGAGGATGACGGCGCCGACGCCGTCGAGATAGGGATCATCGAGCAACTGGCGGGTGAGGATGCCTTCGGTGAGGACGCGCAGACGGGTCTGGCTGGAGATCACTTTTTCCAGGCGGACGTGATAGCCGACCTGGCGGCCAAGCTGCCAGCCGTTTTCCTCGGCAATGCGCGCCGCCGCCGCGCGGGCAGCCACGCGGCGCGGCTGCAACATGACCAGATTGGGATGCCGCTCCCCCAGAAGATTAGCGGCGAGGATGGCCGGCGGCACCCGCGTGGTCTTTCCGGCTCCGGGAGGGGCGACGATGACGGCGGACCGCGATTTGGCCAGTGCGGCGACGACGTTGGGGAGAATGGGATCGATCGGAAGGGGGGTCATAAGGTGGCTGCAATATACGGTCCGGTCGGGGTTAAAGCAGATACCGGCAAAAGCCCGAGCATCCTTGCGGCTTGAAAATCGGCCAATTGGACGGTAATTCCCATATCCCGCCGCTGGCGGATCACCTTGGAAACAGGATTGGTTATGCGCTTTGGGTCAAACGCTGACAACGCTGTGGGGGGCGGGAAGTATTTTGAGTCAGTGTATTTTCATTTGCATCGTAGAAACGGTTTGTTTAGACTTCCCGCGCGTGACAAGGCGGAAATCATCCCGGTCGGCCGCCGGGGAATGCCTAGGGCGTTCATTGAGGCCGACTTAGGGTGTCCAGGGTTGTTCAAGAGGCCCGCGACGGATCGTTGCAAGCTGATTGTAATCCCACCCATGTTCGGTTGTCTTCCGATGGCAGGAGGAACACAGTGTCGTCCCAACCCCGCGGCGTTCAATCCTTCACTCCTGACAATTCCAATAATACCCGTTCGCCAAAGACACACGTCGGAGGCCCCATGAAGTTTCGCCGTCTGGCACTGATCGGTTTCACCGCCGCTCTGGCCGCGCCCGTGGCATTGGTGGTTTTGGCATACAACGGCCCGCTGGCCCGCGCGGCCGACGATATGAGTCCCGTGGCGATGGCCGCCCCCAGCGACGCGCCGCTGGCAGCGCCGGCCGATTCCCCGGCAACCCAACCGACGGCTGACCCTGAAGCGCAGCGCCAGGCGGCGCTGAAAGAATTTGATCTAGGCGAGCAGGCCCGCAAGGTCGGGCAGCCCGCCGACGCCATCTCCCATTACAAGGCCGTCATTGATAATAGGTATGCAGACGACGCCACGGTTCGCCAGGCCACCGACGCGCTGGCCGCGGCCCAGGCTGACCTTGCCAAGCAGGGGGGCGCGGCGCCGCTCGCCGCTTTGCCGCCGGCGGTGCCGGTTGTCGCTCCGCTCCCTGATCCCCAATTGCAAACCTATAACCAGGCGGTAGCCGACATCCGCGCCGGCAAGCTTGACGACGCCAAGCAAATCCTTCAGCCCCTGGCCGACGCGAATTACCAGCCTCCCATTTTCCACCGCACACCCAAGGAACTTCTCGAAGAGATTCAGCTTCGCACCGGCCCGGCGACGGCTTCGCCGGTAGTTCTTGCCGCCGCGACTCCGGCCGCGGATACAACCGCTCCAACACCCGAAGCGCCCGCGCCGGCTCCCGCTACGACCGCACCGGCAGCCCCCATCGCCGCCGCTCCGACGACCGAGCCGACCGCACTGGATCGCCTCCAGGCACAGGCTGCCAATGAGAAACTCGCCCAAGAGCAGCGGCAATTCCATGCCCGCGGGTTAGTTGACCTGGCCCGTCAGGCTTACGCGCAAGGCGACAAGACCGAGGCGTTGCGTGACTACATCGCCGCCGCCGACCTCGATCCCTCTAATCAAGATGCCCAGGCGGGCAAGGCACAGCTTCAGGCGGAAACCGGCACCAATCCCCCGCCTCCTGCCTCCAGCCAGTTCCGCAATCAGTTGGAAGTGGAAATCCAGGACATTCAGTTCCGTTTTAATACTGCCATTCGCGACGCCAAGGCCGCCATCGCGGCCAACGATTATGACACCGCGCAGCGGCGCTTGGAGGATGCTCGCGTTGCACGATCGATGGACCCGGGAGTTTTTCCGGTTGAGCAAATCCGTGAGATGGACGCCACCATCGCTCAGGTTGATCAGGAGATGAAGGACGCCAAGTCGATTTACGATCAGCGCGCCAATCAGGCGACGCAGAACGAGGTTGAGGCTCGTGAGAAGGCTCGCCTGGACCAGGTGCGAGCGGAGCGCGAGCGCACCATCGCCAATCTGATCCAACTTGCCCGCCAGGATACCGACGCCGAGAATTACGCGGCCGCCCTGGGTGTTCTCGACCAGATTCTTGTGCTTGATCCGCGTAATGACTACGCCATCGGCGTGCGGCCGTATGTCGAAGACCGGGCGATCGTGCAGGAGCAGCGAAAATACCGCGAGCAATATGACCTGCAATACGCCAAGCAGCTTAACGCCGCGGATGAAAAGCTGATTCCCTATGACGATATCATTCGATATCCGTCCAACTGGCCGGACATCAGCGAATCGCGCGATCAGGAGGTCAAGGACGAGCGCGGTCTGACCCGCGAGGACCAGGCTGCCGAGGCTCTGCTTGATAAAGTGCTGCCCGAGAAAGCCATCGATTATCTGCGTGACACGACCGGAGCCAATGTTTTTGTGAACACGCGAGCGCTCGAAGCCGCCGGCGTGGACCGCAGCACGCCGATCACGCTAAAGCTGAACAACGTGAAGTTCTCCAAAGCCCTCAGCACGATTCTCGCCATGGTCGGCGGGCAGACCAAACTGGGTTATGACATCGACGAAGGCGTCATCACAATTTCCACCGCCGATGAGCTTAACCAGACAGTGGACACGCAGGTCTACGACATACGCGATCTGCTGGTCACCAATCCGATGTTCAGCGCGCAGGACGTGCAAAACGTCCTCAGCAGCCTGGGTAGCGGCGGTGGCGGCAGTCAGACGTTTGGCTCCACGGGCACTGGCGGCGGGCTCAGTGCGCCCACTGGCGGAAGCAGTGGTCTTAGTAACAGTTCCAGCAGTTCCTTTAGCAGCGGCAACAGCCGCACGACCCAAAACAATAATACGAATCAGACGACAATGGCTGGCGTGGTGAAGTTAATAACGGATACGGTTGCGACGGACACTTGGAAGACCAACGGCGGCACCGTGGGAGCGATCAGCCAGTTGGTGGATCAGGGACAGATCGTTGTTACCCAGACCCCAGAAAATCAGCGCAAGCTGCTGGATCTGCTGGATAAGATTCGTGAGAAGCGCGACATCATGGTCACCATTGAGGTGCGCTTCCTGACCGTGAACCGCAATTTTATTGAGACGGTTGGCCTGAATCTTGACGCAACTTTCAATACCAATCAGCAGCCCAACAGCGTCTTTAGCACCATTCCGGTTCATATTCTGGACACTGGCTTTACGCAGGGCACCAGCGGCATTACGACCGGCGTGCCGGGCAGCATCGGCAGCGGCGCCACGCCGTCGTCAGCGTCATTTACTTATCTGGATGACTTCCAGGTGAACGTGATGCTCCAGGCCGTCGAGGCTGCTGCCAATAGTTCCATCGTGAATGCCCCGCGCCTTTCGACTTATGACGGGATTCAAGCGGAACTGGCGGTCGGCACCCAGTTTGACTATGTGAGCAACCTGACGCCGGTCGTCGGGAGCGGCGGTTCAGTTGGTTACACGGCCACAGTTTCCACAACTTCAGCCGGCATCGAGCTCAGTGTGACCCCGATTGTCTCCGCCGACCGAAAATATGTCACTCTGACCATCACGACGCAGTTGTCGCTTCCACCTGTTCTCACCCCGTTTAACCTGACCACTCCCGCCAGCCAGAGCACGAGCGTCTCCGGCAC
>JBEKYH010000339.1:0-5886 GCA_049511115.1 Tepidisphaeraceae bacterium
AGCAGCGTCGCCTCCAGCTTATGCCGCCAGACATAACCGCCGCCGATGTCGAAATCATGTTGAACGGTTTGATATTTATCGAGCACCTTCTGGAGTTCATCGCCGGCCAGGTGGGCCATCTCATGTTCCAGATCGCGCAGGCGATGGGCCAGATCGTGAAGCTCCTTGAATGCCAATTCCGCCTCGTCGATGACGGTGTTGGCCGGATCGAGCACCGGGTCCTGGCTGAGCAATCCGACCTTTGCATTGGTGGCAATCGAAACATCCCCGTCATCGGGCGCAAGCTGGCCCGTGAGAATTTTAAACAGCGTGGATTTTCCAGAGCCGTTCGCGCCGATGAAACCAACGCGCTCCGCCGCGTTGATGGCGAAGTTGAGCTTGTCAAACAACACGCGACGGCCGAAGTTCTTTTCGATATTGGTCAGTTGAGCCAGAGGCATGGCGAGAAGAATACGGTTGAACCGCCAAGACGCAAAGACGCCAAGGTAGGAGCTTGACCAATCTTAAGCCTGAATGTCTTTTCTGAATTCGCCTTTATTAAGATTTCTCTCTCCTGCCTTGGCGTCTTGGCGCCTTGGCGGTTCATTCGCATTTTGTCTTGCCCGTATCGCCGCTTATGATCCTCGCGACTTTATCCGATCTATATGGTTAGCGCGGACAGTCGCCGCCGAAGGGGCCTATCGTTTCAAATGCCAAGCATCAACTTTGAAAACGACCGTGTCGTCGAGTCCGCCGACGCAGGCCAGACGTTATTGGAAGTCTCCCTGGCTGCGGGGATACCCCATGTCCACGCCTGCGGCGGAAATGCGCGGTGCTCCACTTGCCGCGTCATGGTGCGCGATGGATTGGAACACCTCAGTCCGCGCAACGCCGCCGAGGAAACGCTCGCCCTGCGCAAGGGCCTGGACCCGAACATTCGCCTTGCCTGCCAGACCCACGCCGACGGCCCATGCCGCGTGCGGCGCATTGTCATCGACGAAAAAGACGCCGACGCCGCCATCGCCTCTTCCAGTCCAGCCGGCGGGCGCGAAATCAAACTCGCGATTCTCTTCAGCGACATCAAGGATTTCACCCCCCTCTCCGAGCGGCATCTGCCCCATGATGTCATTCACATACTCAACCGCTATTTCCGCCTGCTCGGTGAAGCTGTCCTCCAGCATGATGGCTACATCGACAAATACATCGGCGACGGGATGATGGCCTTGTTTGGCCTCGACCAACCCGACCCCGCCCGCGCCTGCATGGACGCCATCGCCGCCGCCCTGAAAATCCAGGCGGGGCAGACCGAGCTGAATGAATATCTCGCTCGCCATTTCGGCTCGTCATTGGGGACACGCATCGGCATCCATTATGGCGAAGCCGTCATCGGGCAAATGGGCCACCCCCTCAAACAACAGTTCACTGCAATCGGCGACAGCGTAAACATCGCCAGCCGCGTCGAATCCGCCTGCAAGGGAACCGGCGCTGATCTGCTCGTCTCCGAAGCCGTCTATGCTCACGTCGCCGGCAAGGTGCACACGGGCATCGAAGTGACCACCCATCTGAAAGGTAAAACCGGCGACTACCGGCTGCATCAGGTAACCGGCATCAGCGACGAAGGGCAGCGCGTCTGGCCGCTGGCGAAGGTCGTCTCGCGCCATCTGCGCTCGATGATGTCACGTCAGATCGGGCCGATCTTTTTGCGGCTGGCGTACCACGACGCCATCACTTACGACCCCGCCACCAATACCGGCGGCATGAACGGTTCGATCCGATTTCCCGAGGAACTGGCGTTGCCGGAAAACAAGGGTCTGGCGGCGGCGATCAAATTCCTCGCCCAAGCCAAACGGCAATTCCCACAGGTCTCCTGGGCCGATTTGATTTCTCTCGCCGGCGCCGCCGCCGTCACCCAGGCCGGAGGTCCCGACATTCCCCTGGAACTAGGCCGCCAGGATGCCGACCACCCTGACCCTGCCGGGCGTCTCCCCAGACCAGACGAGCCGTGGGAGCCCCTGCGCGTGCGGCTGGTGGGCATGGGATTCACCAACGAAGAACTCGTCGCCCTCTCCGGCGCTCACACCCTCGGCCGCGTCAACGGCATCCCCTTCACCAACGATCCGTTCCATTTCACCAACGAATATTTCCGCCTGCTGATGCGCAAAGGCGAAGCCGAAAAGCGCCACCTGCTCGGCAGCGACCGCGCCATGGCCGACGACGCGATCTGCCTCCCCTTCATCGAAGCCTTCGCCATGGACGAGGCCCTCTTCTTCCGCCAATTCGCCGCGGCTTATACCAAGTTGAGCCTGTTGGGGGCGAATGTGCAGGCAGGGGCGAATGCTTCGCCGACGGCGACGACCCTCGCTGTCGCCTAATTGCTTTGATGCCTTCCCCCTCTCCATGTACTTAGTCTGGTAGGGTGGGCATCGCCCACCTTCTCGCGAAAAGCGGTGGGCAATGCCCACCCTACAAATCCGAATAAGTCTATTGCGAACCAACGTACGACGGCTGCGTCGCCGCCGCATCCGCCGGCTTCACCTTATTCGTCTTGGCATCCAGGCGCGGATCAAACCGGTCGTCAATTTGCCGAACGAACTGGAAGTCCTTCTTATATTCAATCGGAATGAAGTGCAGCGGCTTTTCCCCCGCAGCGGACACATCCGCTTCGTCAGCGGCGGGCGCCGCCCCCTGCGGCTTGAATGACAAAATCGCCGTCTTGATCTGCTGCGCCAATTCCGGCTTCAAGTTGTAAAACCAGCCGATGGTGGTGCGCGGAATCACGTCCGACTGGTAGATAATCTTGAGATCCTTCTTGGCAACATCCCCGGCTTCCACGAGCGATTGCAGTTTGTCATCCGAGATCGCCGCCGCCTCGTATTCGCCCTTGGCGACCCCTTCGATCGACTTCTTCTGGCCCAGCGACCACGTGATAAAATAATCAACATTGGGGCGAAGATTCTGCTGGTCCATCATCATGGCCACCAGCGCACGATATCCCGTGATGGATGACGGAACCGTGCAGACCACCGTATGAGCTTTCAGATCCGACGTTGCATTCAATCCGCTATTGGCCGGCACCACAATATCCAGATGATTGCCGCTGGCCCCGCCTTCATCCCCCAGCACCGCCGCCGGCTCATATCCATAATTGTTCACCAGGAACGGCGCGTCCGCCGCGTGGAGGGCGACGAGCGTAATCCCATCTTTCTTGATCAACGCGAGCTGATCCGGCCCGTTGTCGTAGATCATGTCGCTTACTTTTCGCCCGGTGGCATCCGCGAGATGGGCCTCAAATTTCGCCCAGGGAAAATTGGGGCTTTCCGCGTCCCCGTCGGGGAGATGGGCGACGACAATCGTCTGCGGATCGACGAGCTTGTCAGCCGCTGGGGGATCAGCCAAAAGGCGGCCCTGGGTATCGGTAAAACTCGCATCCAGGGCCTTGGGAGTCGGATCGGTCAGACCCATGCTATGCACGACCGCCTGCTCGGTGATCTTATTGTCGGCGTTGGCCATGAACACCTGCCGCGCCGAATCCGCCGCGAATCCAATGGCCACCAGAAGCGCCCCAAAAAGTATCCAGCGCACCCAGGAACCGCTGGTAGGATAGTTCTTCCGCAAATCTCTGGGATCGGGCTGGGCGTTACTCATAAATCAATTCCTCGGCGCAGGGATAGTAAGTCCCACACTTTCGTCAACGACTGTTAGGGTCGCGCGTTGACGCGGTAAAGATTTGATTTAGATGGCCGCAATGGCTGCTCCGGCCGCGCGCACAACTTTGCCCAAATCCTCCACCTCCATCGCCGGCGGCGGCATCAGCACCACCACATCCGCCAGCGGCCGGATAATCACCCCATACTTTCGCGCCGCCGCACAAACCTTCGCCCCCATGCGAAGTTTCGGGTCAAATGCCTTGCGGCTCGCATTCTCTTCTACCAGTTCAATCCCCACCATGAACCCCTTCTGGCGGATGTCGCCGACGTGTTTGAGCGATCTAAGTTCATCCAGCATCGCCGCCAGTTCCACGGACTTGCGCGCAACGCCCGCCACGACTTGGTTCCGCCCCATCAATCTAAGCGACGCCAACCCCGCCGCGCACGCCAGCGGATTACCCGTATACGTGTGCCCGTGATAAAACGTCTTTCCCTCCCACGGCTCCCCCAAAAACGCGTCGAAAATCTTCCTCGTGGCAATCGTCGCTGCCAGCGGCAAATACCCGCCGCTGATTCCCTGGGCGATGCACATCAAATCCGGCCGCACGCCTTCATGCTCGCAGGCAAACATCTTCCCCGTGCGCCCGAATCCCACCGCCACCTCGTCGGCGATCAGCAGCACATCATGCTCGCGCGCCATCCGTGCAACCTCGCGCAAAAATCCCGGCGGCTGAATAATCATCCCACCCGCCCCCTGCACAATCGGCTCAATGCAAATCGCCGCGATCTTCGCCCCATGCTCGACCAGAATCTTCTCCAACTCCTTCAGGCAGGCGCGCTTCACCGCCTCCGGATCATCCGGCGTTTTGCTGCGATAAACATACGGCGACGGCGCAAAATGCACCGGAAACAGCAGCGGAAAATACGGCCGATGAAACGCCTCCACGCGCCCGACAGACATCGCCCCGATCGTGTCCCCGTGATAGGCTTCGGCAAATCCGACGAATTGGCATTTCTCCCCCCGCCCGATGTTATGCCAATATTGCGCCGCCAGCTTGAACGCGACTTCCGTCGCCGTCGCCCCGCTGTCGCTGAAGAAAAACTTCTCCAGCCCCTGTGGCACAATCGCCGCCAACTCCTCCGCCAGCAAAATCGCCGGTTCGCTGGCCAATCCGAGCATCGTCGTATGGGCCACTTTTTTCAGTTGTGCTTCAATCGCCCGGTCAATCTCTGGCACCCGATGCCCATGCACGTTGCACCAGAGGCTGCTCACGCCATCCAGATAGCGATTGCCGTCGCTGTCGATCAGCCACATGCCGTCGGCATCTGTGATCACCAGCGGCTCATCTGCCAGCCACAATTTCATGTGCGTGAATGGATGCCAGAGATGCTTCTTATCCAGCTCGCGCAGGCGGGCCGTGTCGTAAGGCTGATTCATCGCCAATGCACCTCGTCCCCAACTCTCAGCCCCAGAACCTGCCCCCCCGATCCGTCGCGAACGGCGATTTCCAACAGCCCGCTTGACCCAATCAACGCCAGCGCCTCGCCCGGCGCTACATCGCTATAAGTCCGCCGAAGCGGCCCGATTTCCCTATCCTCGGTCCAGACCTTCGCATAACCGTCCGTGCCAACCAGCTCGGCCGGGATATTCGTGGTGGCGTTGCCGAATCCGTCCAGGTGAATGACCCGACCATCCCCCGCGTTCTGGGCCAAATGCAAATCCAGAAGGACGGGATCGTCCATCGGCCGCAGCAATTCATCGCGCCGCACCGCGTCTGCCAGCCACCCCGCCACCGGCGCCATGATATCGCGCCCATGAAACGTCGCGCTCGCCTGCCGCGGCCGCCAGATAATTTCAAACGTCTCCCCCGGTCCCCAGCGCCGCAGCGCCCAGGTCATCAACCCATTATCCGGGCACACAATCCACTGCCCCCGCACCAGCGCCGCCGCCAGCCGCCGCGGCCCGCCGACGCCCGGATCAACCACCGCCAGATGCACCGTCTCCTCGTCAAACGCCGCCACCGCTCGCTCAAGGGCCATCGACCCGGCTACAATATCCTGTCGCGGCACCTGGTGAGTGATGTCGATCAGGTTGGCCTCCGGACAATGGCGCAACACCGCCGCTTTCATCGCCGCGACGTAAGCGTCCGCAAGCCCAAAGTCACTGGTCAACGTCACGATAGGCCGGTCCACAGGCATTGGCCCGAAGTTACATTAAGTGTTCAAGGGTTCAAGAGGGATTGCGAGGGCTTAAGAGTTT
>JBEKYH010000340.1:0-5878 GCA_049511115.1 Tepidisphaeraceae bacterium
CATGTCGTCGAGAATCTGCTCCTTGAATTCCCGTTCGGTGATAGCGCCGGCGCGCATAAGAAGCCGGTCGGACAGGGTGCTCTTGCCGTGGTCAATGTGCGCGATGATCGAGAAATTTCTAATTTGCATGGTGTAAGGAGTCAATGTTACGGGCGGAAAGGCACCGGGACAAATGCGCGGCGGATTCGTTCGACCAAATCGAATGATTTAAGATCGCCGTTTGAGCCGCGCGGTGACCGTCATCTCTTCCCCGGTCTCAATGCCGTGCCGCAGGTCCGCGGCGCCGGTATATCGGCGCGCGGCGATGCGCCGGCAGGGGATTTCCAGCGCGAGTGTGTCCGCATGAAACGGCCAGGGCTGGACCACAAACGCCGCGTCCTCCTCACGCCGGATCCGGCAGATGACCGGCGGCGCCCCCAAACGCGCGCAGACGCTTCCGCTGCTGGGAATCCTCGCGGCATCAAAGCAGAGATTCAGGCTCAGTTGATCCACGAATTCCAGCACGCGAAAATCGTACAGCAGCGCATCCTCGCTCGCCGACCGGCCCAGTTCGGCCAGGCCGTTGCGCAGCGGGAGGTCGGTGCGCAGGTCGAGTTTCTTCCGCATCGATTCCTGAATCTCGACCTGCTGATGCTGGAATTTAATGAGCGCGAACGCCGCCGCGCGCGTGGGCCGCTCTGGTTTGATCCGCGACGACAGCGCCAGGCCGTGCAGGCTGACCAGCAGGCCGGCATAGGAATTCGCCTCGATGGCCCGCTGTGTTGAGAGCGACCAGATGTGCAGCGATTTTTCCATCGGCATCTCGAATACGTCCGTCGGCTTGCCGTGGTGATTGACGCTGGGAGCGTCGTCGTGCGTCGGCCAGCCGGCGTCGTGCAGTTCGATGGCGCTCAGTCCCTCAACGCGCGCGGCATACGGCGCAAAAGCGCGATTGCCAAAGCGCGCCGCGAGTTCCGCCGCGAGGTGCGCGTGGGCCATTTGCGAAATGAGCAGAAAATCGCTTTCTGTCTCGCGGCGGATCATGGGTGATCTGTACCATCCGGTTCTTTCACACGCCAGCCGCATCCGGTACAACCGTTGCAATGCAACCGCCGGAATTCTGGCTTGTTATCCTGGCCCTGGGAGCGCTGGCGGCTCGCATCGGGCTGTGTTTGTTTCTCAGCGGCGCGAGCCGGAGCAAGAACGCCGCCGGGGCGGCATTGCGCGTGCTGATCGACCTTTGCGTGGGACTGCTCGCGTTTTGGGGAGTCGGACTGGCGATTCTCACCGACCGGTGGGGGGCGCTGCTCGGCTTGCATTCAGCCTTCGGCGCGGCGGCTTTATTCGATGCGACGATGGTGTTGATCGCCACCGGGGTGGCGCTGGGTTCGACGCTGGAGCGCACGCGCTTTGAAGCGCCGCTGGTGGGTTCATTCCTCCTGGCCGGGTTGCTGGTTCCCCTTGCCGGACGCTGGGTCTGGTATGGTTGGCTGAACCATCTCGGCTTCGTCGATATGGGCGGTGCGTCGGTTTTGTATCTCACCGGCGGACTTTGCGGCGCGGCCGGCGCGATTCTCGCCGGCCCGCGCTTTGGCAAATACAACCACGACGGCTCGGCCAATCTGATCCCCGGTCACAGCGCCCCGCAACTGACCTGCGGCGCGGTCGCCCTCGCCTTTGGAATGATGTGGCAGATTTTCGGATGTGTGATTATTCACGGCTCCATCGCCAACTCTGCTTCTGATTTGAGCCTCGCAGTTGTCGATCCGCTCCTGGCGGCGGCGGCCGGCGGTGTGATCGGCCTGCACCACGGCCGGTCACGTTACGGAGTCTTCGATCTGCATTTCGCCGTCACGGGATTTTTGGGCGGACTCGTCGCGGCCAGCGCCGGGGCGGGCCGTCTCGCTACTCCCGCGGCGGTTTTCATCGGCGCGGTTGCCGGGCTTCTCGCGACGCACGCGGCCATTCGCGTTGATCTTCGCCGCAAAATCGACGATCCGACCGCGGGCATCGCCATCCATGTCGTCAGCGCCATCTGGGGTTTGCTGGCCGCCGCGGCGCTGATGACCGGAGTCGGCTCGCCCGCACAGCGCCTGCGACTGGTGGGTGTTCAAACCTTGGGAATCGCCGTCATTGGCGCGATGACTTTCGCGGCTTCGTTGATCGGCTTTCAAGTCTTCAAGAAAGCCGTCGGCCTGCGTCCCAGCGAGGCCGATGAACTCGACGGCGCGGACCTGGTTGAGCATGATCTGAATGCCTACCCGGATTTTCATCAGACGATGGTGAAGAGCTATCACCTGCGGGAAACTTAAAGTGGTTTGCGCGGTGGGACAATCTTTGCCGTCAATATCAATTCGACCTGAGGGTGTGGGGCTTTGGGCGCGGTCGTCGCGTCGCTCGCGTTAGTAGTGCTGCCTGGCGCATCATCCTGTGCGACCGGCAGGTTCATTACCACCGTTCCGCCGTTGGGCACCGATACGGTTCCCGCGATCGAACTAGTCCGCATCTGCGGCGTCTGCACTTTCAGATCGGGGTTGCCATTTACGGTCGTGGTTTGGAAGCCGAGAAGGTCGGTCAGGTCGGCCTTGATTCCCAGCGTCACGTATTTTCCGTCCGCGCTGATATCGGGCTTCACAGTCAGCTTGAATCCCGATTTGACCGTGCTATTCACGACTGCATATGTCGTCCCGTCCGCAGCCGTGACCGTTATCTTTCCCGGCGCACTGGTCTGAACGAGGTCCGACACATAGGCAGTTTCCGAGCCGACCTCGATGGAGCATTCCTCATGGTTTTTCGCGGTGATTCTTGGGGACGCCAATATGCTGTCCGCACCCGCACGGACTGGCGGATGGGCCTTGTTTGCGCCTGCATTTTCGACTTTCTGCAAGAGTAACTGCAAGCGATCGTTGGTCAACATCATTATCGAGGAGCCACCGACGCGCCGGCCGTCCGAAGCGGAAATCTCCGGTGGCAGATTCAGCGAACGAGCTGTATTCGGGTCGATTGTGCAAATATACGCCGAGACGGTCACCGCAGTGTCGGCGCCTTTACGCAATGAGTCCAGAAGTTTGATCACAGCCGCCTGTGTTTCCGACGGGGCTTGCACAACCAACTCGCCCGTCCGCTCATCTACGTCGATGGTCGATCCGCTGCTCCAAACCTCCGGCGTCACTTGACCCTTGATGAGGTCAGCCAGTTCGGTCACTGTCATCGGCCCGACGCCCTTGGTTGATACCGAATTGTCCTTCGTCGAGAAGTTTGCCGGGTGTGAGAGAAGATCGCGAACAGTGTACACCTCCAATTCGTTCGCTTGCGGCGCCGTTGTTGGCGCCGCCGGTGCTTGGCCGCGGGCATCGGTGAGTCCCGCCAATGCCAGCGCTGCGAGCAATGCCGCGGCCGCGAGAGACCAGCGCGCGGCGGGCCGATTGGATCGGGCGATGGCCGCGATGCGCCGGCGCAATTCAGCCTTTCCGTCCACAATAGCCAGCGCCGGCGGTGGAGCTGAGGGCCACAGACTTGCGGCCAGTTTCACCAGGAGCAGGCCGTAGTCGGTGCGGCTCTGCTCGTCCACCTTGGCCAGCACGGCCTGGTCGCAGGCTGCTTCCATATCGGCCCGCCAGCAGGCGCCGCTGATCCAGACCAGCGGATTGAACCAGTGCACAATCTGCAAGAGCGACATGACCCACCCCGCGGCCAGGTCGCGCCGGCGAACGTGTGCAAGTTCGTGTAGGAAAACCAGTCTCGCCTCATGCGGCGTTAATCGCACCGAAAAATCGGGCGGGAGCAGAAGGCGCGGCCGCCATAGGCCGAACAGCGCGGGCGTGGAGACTGTTTTTGTAACGATAATCTCGGGCACGCGCCGGATGCCGATTTCGTCGGCGCACTGCCGGCACAATTCGGCGGTTGGTTCTGGTGTAGGGATTTGCGTCGCGACCAGGCGGCGGGCGAAACGCGGATTGGCGAGGAGCAGTCGCGCCGCCAGGCTGATCGCGCCTACGAGCCAGACGACTTCGAGCATGAACGTCCAGTTGGAGCGCGGCGAGGGAGCTGTCACATCAGTCGCGGCGGCAAGACCCAGCTTGCCGGCGTGTATAAAAACGAAGGCGCCAGACGAATCCTGAGGTGCGGCAACACGCACAACCTGCGCGGCGTCCGGAACCAGATTGAACACGCTCCATGCACTGGCAGGAACCACCGGCAACGTCAGCCGCGCCGCCACGAGCATCCAGATCGCGCATCGCCACGCGGGCGAAAGGCGAGCCCCCAGCGCGCTTCGCGCGATGAGTACGGCCGCGGCAAGCAATCCCGCCTGCCAACTGGCCCGCCAGAATCCCGATGCAAGCAGGGAAACCAGAGCGTGCGTGTTCATATCACTTCTCCTTGGACGGCGGTTTGCCCGCCGGCGTGGTTTTCTCTTTCAAGGCCCTGGTCAGCTCCTCGATCTCCTTGGGCGACAAATCGGCCTGCCGCACGAATTGAGTGAGCATCGGCCCGACCTCATCGCCGAAAACGCGGCTGAGGAACGAGCGGCTTTCAGTGCGCACACAACTCTCGCGCGTCACCGCCGGGCGATAGAGATAGCGGTTGCCCTGCGTGGAAAAGACCAGCGCGCCCTTTTTCACGAGCCGGTTGAGGAGCGTCTTCACCGTGCGCGGGCTCCACTCTTTCTTATCCTTCAGCCCCTCGACCACCTCGCCCGCCGTCAGCGGCGAGCAGGCCCACAGGACGTTCATGACTTCCCATTCAGCGTCGGAGATAGCGGGCAATTTGCTCATGGCTATTGATTACACTCGTAATCTATCACAAGTGTAATCGGTTTGCAAGAATAAAAAAATGCAGGGAAAAATGCTACCGCCAAGGCCGCCAAGAAATGCAAAAGAAGATTCACCACAGAGGACACGAAGGACACGGAGGAAAGCCAGAACCAAATTCGATCGGCATTTTTATTGCCTCTGCGTCCTCTGTGTCCTCAAGCGAGGCGAAGCCGAGCGGGTGGTGAATCCCGCATTTTCTTGGCGTTCTTGGCGGCCTTGGCGGTTGAATGGTATTTTTCGCGAGGGGATTGCGATGGGCAGGCTACGTTACTTCGCCAAACCATTCTGCCGCTTGAATTCATCCAGCGACGAAATGCCGGCGGGCAATTCCGCTTCTTCGGGAAGGAGAACGGGGATGCCGTCGCGGATGGGATAGCGCAGGCCGCCGGTTTCGGCGACGAGTACATCCCCCTCCAGAGCCAGACGGCTATGGGTCAGAGGGCAGCGGACAATGGAGAGAAATTCCTGGTCGATGATGTTGTTCATGGGAGGATCGTTCAACGCTTTCCTGGCGACGCCACTGTGGGAGAGAAACCACCGCGGAACTGTGTCCCGCCGCCTCCGAAGAAAGAATTGGACCGGCTGTTGGCTTTCACGACGGCGATCGCGCCGCCCGCGAAGCCAGGCTGTACCGTCTGCACCACTTCCTTGCTGGGCGGCAATGCCGGATTGGTGGTATTCAGGAAATACTGGCGAATCAGTCCATTGACCGGCTTTCCCGCGAGCTCGCTGCCCGTGACAAACGCATCAAAGGTGACCGTCGTCGCCACTGATCCGAGGTTCAGGGCGGCAACATCGTAGCGCGCGTTATTGGGGAAACTCGTCGTCGGGTAAATGATCAGTTCATATCCCCCGGTCGGGCCGCCGAGGTTGTCGAAGGGGGTATAGCCGCCACTAGGAGAACTATTTAGGCCACGCACAGGCTGAATGTATTCGCCACCTTGGCTGTTGTTTCCAAACGCGCTCAAAGCGATCTCGACATGCGTATTCGTATCCCAGCGGATGTAGAAGACCAAATCACCAGGATACAGCGATTTGAGTTGTCCCGTCGCCGGAAACCCCGTGTCACTGACTTCGGGCAGATT
>JBEKYH010000341.1:0-11984 GCA_049511115.1 Tepidisphaeraceae bacterium
CCCGAAGCCGCAGCCTCGGATCGAACGCCCAGCCCCGCCCCCTCATGCGGCCTGGGTGGCGAAGCCGGCGGCTTCCCAGTGGCAGCGGGTGTTGTTGGGGAGATACGGCTCATGCGTAAAGCGCAAAACCTAATGCGCGTTTCCCACCATAGAACCCAAATGCAAGGCCTGCAAGCTAATTATGCAAATCTTAATGGTGGGCCGGTTATCGGAAACGAAGCAATCCCAGTCCCAGGGCGGCCGCCGCTGCAAAAAACAGCGCAATCGGCGTCAATTGCCGCAGAATGAGCATTAAAACGAAGCGCATGGCAGGCTGAAAGATCGGATTTCAGCCCTGCTTTTCATCGCTTTTTTTGCGTCCTATACAAGCTGGTCCAGCCCCCCCAGCCCCAGAACCTCATGCGTAAAGAACGGCTCGGCATACGCAACGCCAATGCGGCCGCCAAAATAACCCGCCATTGTTTTGACCATTTCCGGCACCGGGCTGTTGTTTTTGACGAATTGTGAGCCATAAGCCGCGACCGCGCTCATCTTCTTTTCCAGCGTATCGCTGATATCAATGCAAAAAGTGGGGTTGATGTTGAGCCGCAAGTGCGTGCAGAAATAGTAGATAATTCGCTTGGGGTAGCACGGATCGCCGGGAATGTCGGTTTTGGTCAGCTTGGCGTCAAAGCGGGCGTCTTCACCGATGCGCGTAACCGCGACATGGTCCGGATGAGCATCGAGCGGATACGGCAGAAACAGCCAATCCGGCCGGTGGCGGCGGATGACGGCGGCCAGCTTATGACGGCTGGGCAAGTCATGGACGACTTGCCGGTTGGGCAAGCCGAGTAACGTGCGCTGCACGCCCAGAATCGCGGCCGCCGCCTGCGATTCGCGGGATCGCGTGACTTCATCCCCCAGCGGCGTAGGCTCGCCGGTGGTCATGTCCACCAGGTGAACGCGTTGCCCCTGGGCGACCAGCTTGGCAATCGTGCCGCCCATGCCCAGTTCCTGATCGTCCGGGTGCGGGCCGATGACGAGAATCGAGGCCATAGTGGGTCTCCGTTTGGGATTGCATCAGGAAAAGCCTGACAAGGTGACAAGGTGAGGGGGTGACCAAAGAACCGTGTGAAACCCGGGCTTGGCCTTGGTCACCTTGTCACCTTGTCACCTTGTCACCTTGTCACCCTATCATCTTCGCCCGGCACTGTGTCACCGCGTTACGGTCCCATTCTACGCCCGCTCTGCCCGCTGACCAATTCCGCGTAAAGCTCCTCCAGCGATCGCACCATCACCTTTACATCAAACCGAGCCACGGCGAACTCGCGGCCGCGGCGGCCCATGTCGGCGCGCAGTGCGGGGTCGCCGGCGAGCTGGTCGATCCGTTGGGCGAGTTGGGCTTTATCGAAGGGAGGCAGGATAAACCCGCTTTGACCGTCGATCAGAGCCTCGCGATTGCCGTCGATGTCGTAGGCAATGACTGGTTTGCCGGCCAGTTCGCCCTGCACGAGGGCGCGGGCCAAACCTTCGCGGCGCGAGGGGTGAACGAGCAGGTCCATGGCGCCGGTTAATTCCGGCACGACCTGCGGCGGGACCAGGCCAGTGAGGATGAACCGATCTCGCATGCCCATCTCGCGCATGCGGCGCTGGAAGTCATCATTCAGCAGTCCGTCGCCGACCCAAAGGAAGCGCAGGTCGGGCCATTTGCGGCATAAATCGGGGGCAATATCAAGCAGATCGTCGTGGCCCTTCAAATGAAACAGCCGCGCGATGGTGCCGACTGCGATGTGATTCGGCAGAAGACCGAGGCGGCCGCGGACCTCGTCGCGGCGCGAGCCTGATTCGAGAAACGGCTCGGTCTTCATACCGCTGTAAATGGTGCAGTATTGATCGGCCGTGCCGATGCCCGCGGCGAGGGATTGGTCGCGCATGGCATCGGCGACACAGACGATTTTGTGGGTCCATGGCGCGGCGCGGCGCTCGAGGAATTTGTAGAATCCATTGGCCAGCGCGCGGGTGCTGGCGGTGAATGCCAGGCCGTGAATGGTGTGAATGACAACCGGGACGCGAGCCCTAAATGCCGCGCGGCGGCCGAGAATGCCGGCCTTGCTGGAATGGGTGTGAACGACATCGGGGCGCAACTCGCGCAGGCGCGCGGTGAGCCTGGAAAGGGTGCGAAAGTCCTTTCCGGGAAGGAGCGCGCGGCGCATCACATCTAGCACCTCGACGCGGTATCCGCCGGCCAGGGCGGTATCCATGAGGGAGCCTTCGGGACCGAGCGGCGGGCCGGTGATGAGGGTGACTTCGTGGCCAAGTTCGTGCTGCCCCTGGCAGGAAAGAAGCGTATTCTCCTGAGCGCCGCCGACGATCAGGCGGGTGATGATGTGGACAACCCTCATTACGGGCATTCTACAACGGGCCAAGATAGGATTGCACACATGCAAGAAGGCCAGCCCCAATCGGAACTCGCCCCCGGCGTCAGCGCTGATCCAGAGGCCCTGCGAATGCAATTCGCCCGCGGCGGCGGTCCCGGGGGGCAGAATGTAAATAAGGTCAATACCAAGGCCGAACTCTGGGTGACGCTGTCTGGCCTGCGGGGCATGAGCGCCACGGCATTGGCGCGACTGGCGGCGCTGGCGGGTTCGCAGTTAACGGCGGCGGGAGAGATTCACATCACATCGACACGCCATCGCACACAGGAGCGCAATCGCCAGGACGTGCTCGAAAAGCTGCGGGAAATGATCGTCGAGGCGCAGGTAGAGCCAAAGAAAAGACGTAAGACCCGCCCGACAAAAGCGAGCCGGCAGCGAAGGATTGCAGCCAAGCTGCATCGCGGCCGGATCATCGCCGAACGGAAATCGACCGACGATTGAGAGCCCCGGCAAGCATAGGCGACAGCGCGAGGCGATTAAGCATTACTCGTCGTCGTCGAGTCTTCGAAATCCTCGTCATCCTCGAAGTCCTCTTCGACATCCTCCGCGTCGTCTTCGTCCTCCTCCTCATCATCATCGTCGGCGGCGGGGACGTCATCAGGTTCTTCCTCTTTCTCTTCCTTCTCCTTGTCCTTGTCCTCGTCGTCTTCCTCTTCTTCCTTGGGTTTGCGCTTGGCGGCGTCGGGCAGCATGGGAATCAGGCCCGCGGCCTCTCCCATGCCGGACAACGGATACAACAATAATGCAAGCGGATCGGGACCTACCTGCGGTTGGATCGCGCCAGCCGCGGGCTGCTGGTCGGCACTGCTAAGTTGCGGCCACGATTGCGGGAGGCCTCGCCTCCATCCACTGAATTGATTAACGCTCATACGGAAAATCCCAAAAAGGCATGAAACCCTACCACCCCGATCAAGCCGAGGCGGCCCAAATCCGCCGCGGAAACAATATTCTTAGCCTGGGAGCACTCTGCCTTCCTCCCGGCCGAAAGTGGCGGTATTGAAGCCACATGACCTGCCGCAGTCAAGTGTTCTTTTTTAATGGTCCGACTGGTACAACAGGTCGGCTCAGGCAAAGCCCCAATTTAGGAGATCCTCATGTCGCTTCTGGTGACCGGTTCCATAGGAATTGACACGGTTCACACGCAGTTTGGCAAGCGTGCCGATCTTATCGGCGGGTCGGCGGTTTACTTTTCCTATGCTGCGTCATTTTTTACCCAGGTGAGGCTGGTGGGGGTTGTGGGGGAGGATTGCCCGGGCGCCCTGCTAAACATCTTCGAGGGGCGCGACATCGACGCCGGTGGGCTGGAGGTGCGCAAGGGCTCCAAGACTTTTCGCTGGCACGGGTCCTATCTAAAGAGCCTAAATGAGGCGGTGACCGAGGAGGTGCAACTCAATGTGCTTGCTGAGCGAATGCCGGTCATTCCAGAGCACTTCCGCGACAGCAAGCATGTATTTCTGGCCAACACCCATCCGCGCTTGCAGCGGGAGACGTTGCAGTTGCTGAAAGACCCGCGCCTGGTGGTGGCCGACACGATGAATCTGTGGATCCAGACGGAGAGCGCGGAACTGGCAAAACTGCTGAAACTCGTCCACGGATTGGTCCTCAATGACGGGGAGGCCCGCCTCTTGACCGGGCAGCAGAATCTGCTGGTGGCCGCGAAGGAGGTGCTGAAAATGGGGCCGCGATTTGTGGTCATTAAGAAGGGAGAACATGGCAGCCTGCTGGTAAGCGGGCGGGGGGATGTTTTCGTGCTGCCGGCGTATCCGACTGAAGAAGTGATCGACCCAACCGGCGCCGGCGACAGCTTTGCCGGCGGTATGATGGGATACCTGGCCACGCAGGGAAATTATTCAGCGGCGACGCTGAAGCGAGCAATGGCGTTTGGAACGGTGGTGGCAAGCTTCACGATTGCGGGATTCTCCCTCGATGGTCTTAAGGCCACAACGCGAGAGGCGATCGACGAGCGATGGCATGACTTTAAGACGGCAATGGCGTTTTAGGTGGAAGGAGGCCTTGGTTCGTCGAAGCAGAATGAACGCAGAGGCACAGAGCTGAGGAAGCAATGCGGAGGAAACCATGTCAAATTTGAAGACGGGCGTTCCTTTTCTTTTTTCAGTTGTCGCGTTGGCTTCATTGGCGTGGTTAACGCCAGATTTCGCGGGCGCGCAGACGGCAGGCGCGCCGGCGACGTTTTATCTTGGAGCGGATGTATCGGCGCTGGCCAGCGGGCGCGGGGGTGGGCGCGGTGGCGTGGCGCGGTATCAGGAGGATGGGCAGCAAGGGACTGAATACGGGATCATGATGAAGCACGGCTGGAATGCGTTCCGGCTGCGGGTGTTTTTGTCGCCGGTGCGGCAGGCGCCGAATAATTCGCTGGAAAATACCATTCCGCTGGCCAAGCAGATCAAGGCGGCCGGGGCGACGTTCATGCTGGATATTCATTACTCCGACACCTGGGCGGACCCGCAGCATCAGGAGACTCCTATCGCCTGGCAAGACCTTGACGCAGCCGGAATGGAAAAGCACGTGGAGGATTACAGCAAGGATGTCATCACGCAATTGAAAGCCGCCGGGGCGATGCCGGATTTGGTGCAAGTGGGAAATGAAATCACCGGCGGGATGCTCTGGCCGATGGGGCATGTGCGGGTGCCGCCGTCGGATGTGAAGGCCGGGGCAGGGCCGGTGCAGTTTCCGCTGCCCGACCCGTATGACGATGTTAAGCAATGGGATAATTTGATCCGGTTCATCAAGGCGGGGATTCGCGGCGTGCGCGAGGGGGCGGGCGACAGCCCGGTAAAGATCGTCATGCACATTGACTGCGGCGGCGATTGGCAGGTGACCCAATCGTGGTTTGACCACCTCACAGCGGCAAACGTCGATTACGACATCATCGGCCAGAGCTTCTACCCCAACTACCACGGCACCCTGGCCATGCTGCAACACAATATTGTCGAGTGCCACAATCGGTATCCGACCAAGCCGTTCTTCGTCGCTGAGACGGGATACCCGCAAAGCGGCGGTACGCGGATCATGTCGCCGGCGACGCCAACGACCTTGCCGGCCGGTACCGCGGCCACGGCGCGATCCAAAGGGTACATGCAATGGCCGGGGACGCCGCAGGGACAGTTACAGTTTATGGCGGACCTGGTGAATACGGTGAAGCGCGCGGGCGGGTCGGGCGTCTTTTACTGGGCGCCTGAAGGGTTCGGCCGCGGCAATGGCATGTGGAATGCCGACGGGACGCCCGCGCCGTCGATTTTTGTATTGGATAATTTAACCGCGCTGACAACGCAGCCGGCGAGCCGGTTACCAGATCCGCCGACGCCGTAGCAGCCACAGGATATTGGCGAGTTATCGTTCCACAATCGCCCGCACGCCGATCGCCGCGACTTCCGCGTCAATGTCCTCGGGCAAACCACTCACGGCGACGGAGCCGACGACTTTGCCGTCCATCACCACGGGCATGCCTCCACCCCAGCCGATGATGCGGCGGTCGCTGTAATAGGCGATGTCGAATCCGGTCTGCGGGTCGCGAACGGCTTTGCCGATTTCGCGCGAGGGCATGCGCTCGCGGGCGGCCGTCCAGGCTTTGTTTCGCGCGATGTCGATGGTCGCCAGCGGCGTGCCGTCCAGGCGATGGAGGGCGATCAATTCGCCAAATGCGTCGGCTACGGCGACCGTGGCGGTGGCGTTGCGTTTCTTGAGTTCTGCCGTCACGGCGGCGATTGCTTTGAGGGCTTCTTCGAGGGCAATGGTGGGGATGTTGGTCATAATGTTCCTATTTCAATTGAATCCCAGTTCCTTTACCGCCGCGCCGACGCCGGCGACGTGGTCGGGATTCATTTCGCCCCAGTTTCGCGCGAAGATGACGCCATTAGCGCCGGCGTTGAAGGCGGTCATCACCGATTGCTTGACGCTTTCAGCGGTGTAGGTTGAGCCGGGAATGTCGATGTCCAGGCCGGCATACACCGGCACGTTTGCGCCGGCAACGTCATCAATGGTCCGCTTGACCTCGCGGGCGATGTAATCCGTGGAGAAGCCCGCTGCGGCGAGTTTGTCGTACGGAGCTTCCTTGTAGTCGAACATCTCATATACCACTTGCAGCAACTGAGCCGGCGGCACGTCGCCGAAGATGGTCTGGCCGACGCTGTTGATGAAGCTGACCATGCGCGAGCCGCCGCAGGAGTTGTAGACCACGGGCTTGATGAAGTCGGCGTTTTTCGCCATGTCGGCAAAGTCAATTTCCGCCCGGTAAAACGGGCTGAAGGAAGCGTTGTGCCAGACGTGGAAGCCGACCGGCGTACTGGGGCTTGCGGACTTCACGCGGTTGCGCATGTCAATCATGAGCTGCTTGCGGCTGTTGATCCACAGGGCTTCCCATTGCAGCAATTCCGGGTAATCCAGCATCAGGCGCATGAAGGAGACAAAGTATCCGTCGCGCGGGCGCTTACCGGCGCGGCCGGCGCGGACGAATGTCTCCAGGGCGGTGAAACCCAGCTTGGCGCGATCGACATTGATCCCCAGGTCAGCGCCTTTTTTGGTGCAATATTGACAGAAGCACGTCGAATTGGCCGGGTTGGTCCCGATCCCTCCGTGGCGGGCGCCGATGGCATTGGTCAATCCCCCCTGCCGCTCCGAGGACCACATGAATCCGTCCACGTTGTAGGAGCGGGCGTAGTCTTCCATCAGGCCCTGGGCGAACGCTCGATAAGCCGGGTTGTTGCTGCATGGGCCGCTCTGCGGGCGGCCGTGGAAGTTGACCTCGTAAAACGCCTGCCAATGCGGATTGGCGACGTGGGATTCGGTCTCTTCGATCAGCGCGTAGGTTTTGAATCCATGTTTGCGCGTGGCCGTCATGGCGCGATCCAGGACATCCAAATTAGGCAACTCCGGGGCGCGCATGTCGGCCAGGGTGAGGTTACTGCCGTCGTAATATTGCATGTGAGGGATCGAATAATTCCCGCCGACGAAGGGGCCGGTCCAGGGCACGAAACGAGCCTCGTATCCGTAGGCGAAGATGAACAGGGCATTGATCCCCCCTACCGTGCGCAGCGTATCCAGCAGGCGATCGGTATCCTCCGAGATCGGCTTGGCGCCGATCTGGATGCCTACGAGCGGCGCCGGTTTGGTCGCAGGAGGCGCGGTTTGGCCAAGGACATCGCCGGCCAAGGCGGCGACGCCGACGGCAGCGGCCGCTTTGAGCATTTCGCGGCGCGTGGTTAAGTGGGGTGCGGATTCGCCGGTGGACAATTCATGGGACATGCGGCACCTCTTTCGCTAAGATATGACTTGGAGGATTTTGACACAAATACGGCGGCTTTCATACAAACACAGACTATGAAGAAAAACCATTTGTTGGGACGACTCATCTGTTATCTGACGGCGGTGGCGATTTTGTTATGCGTAGCGCCGGTGCTGCTTGGCCAGCAGCCTGATCGCTTCGCGGCCATCGCACCGAAAATGCAGGCGTTCGTCGATCAGGGGCAAATCTCCGGAATCGTCACGCTGGTCGCCGATAAGGATCGCATTTTGTATCTGGCGGCAGTGGGTGTGAGCGATATTTCCACCGGCCGGAAGATGCAGACCGATGATCTGTTCTGGATCGCGTCGATGAGCAAGCCGATCACGGCGGTGGGGATTGGCATTCTTGTCGATGACGGCAAACTGAGTTTCGACGATCCAGTTGCGAAATTTGTGCCGGAGTTTGCAGATGTAATGGTGCGTACCGGCCGGAGCGGGCCGACGAGTCGGCCCTCGCGGCCGATCACTTTGCGGGATGTCCTGACCCACACCAGCGGCCTGGGCGAAATGACCCAGCGCGATCCGCATTTGAGCCTTGCCCAAACGGCGGTCGAGCTCGCGAAATTGCCTCTGCGATTTCAGCCGGGCACGAAATGGGCGTACTCGACCGCCGGCATGGACCTGATGGGGCGAGTGATCGAAGTAGCGAGCGGAATGCCATTTGACCAGTTCATGCAGAAGCGAATCTTTGATCCGCTGGGGATGACGCAGACGACGTATTGGCTCACCGCGGAACAGAACGCGCGATATGCCCACAGTTATGTGCTCAATTCGCAGACCAACAAACTTGAGGAAACGACGATTCCTTACCTGTACGGCACGGCCGTCACCGACGTCGGCAGATTCTCAAATCTTCAACGCTCGCCGAAATGACGCGCAATCAGATCGGCGATCTGCCGGCGCGCCCGGGCATGCCATGGGGCCTGGGGTTTTGCGTTATCACCGACCCGACGAAAATGCAGGCCAATGATGTATTCACGCCCGGATCGTTCGGCCATGGCGGGGCGTTCGGCACCAGTAGCTGGGTCGATCCAACCAAGGGCGTGATCTACATTATCATGCTGCAGCGCGACAAGATGGGGAATCCGGATAATTCGCCGATGCGCCAGGCGTTTCAGGACGCCGCGGCGGCGGCGATGGCGGAGGCTCATTGATCTGGACTCCCCCCCTGCCCGCAGGTCTAATCCCCCCACCATGAACGCAACCGAATCTTACCACGCGCTGATCGCCGAACTGCGCGAGTTGAATATGTTCGGCCGAACCGTATCCGTCCTGGGATGGGACCAACAGACCCATCTGCCGAGCAAGGGAACCGAATTTCGTGCCCAGCAGATGTCCCTGCTCAGCGGGATGTACCACCGGCGATTCACATCCGACAAAATCGGCGATCTGCTGAATGCCGTGGAAACGTCGGACTTGGTCTCCGATCCGATGAGCGACGCGGCCGTGAATGCGCGGCAGACACGGCGGTTTTATGACCGGGCCAGAAAGCTGCCGGAGGATTTGGTGCGCGAGCGGACCATGCTGGGCGTCATGGCGCACCAGGCCTGGGTCGAGGCCCGCAAGAAGGCTGATTTTGCAGCGTTTGCGCCGTGGCTGGCGAAGACGATATCGCTGGTGCGCCGCGAGGCGGAATGCATTGGATACAAGCATCATCCCTATGACGCGCTGCTCGATGAATATGAGCCAGGGGATACGACAGCGGACGTCCGCGCCGTCTTCGAGGAATTGCGCGGGCCGCTGGTGGACCTGATTGGCCGGGTCGTGGACAGCGGCCGCTTAGCGCCGGCGGAAATTCTGGAGCGCAAATTTCCCGTCGATGTGCAGGAGAAATTTGCACGCGAGGCGTCGGCCGCGATCGGGTTTGATTTTGCGTCCGGGCGATTGGATGTCAGCGTGCATCCCTTCTGCACCGACCTTGGCCCCTACGACACGCGCATCACCACGCGCTACGACGAGCATTCATTCAATGACAGTTTCTTCGGCGTGCTGCACGAAACCGGCCACGCGCTTTACCAGCAGGGTTTGCCGGCGGAGCATTATGGCACGCCGCTGGGGGATGCGATTTCGCTGGGGATTCACGAGAGCCAGTCGCGATTCTGGGAGAACCTCGTCGGGCGCAGCCGGCCGTTCTGGAAATACTTTTTGCCGCGGTTGAAGCAGGTATTTGGTTCAGTGGTCGCGGACGTGAGCGAAGACGATTGGTATGCCGCGATCAACGACGTGCGGCCGAGCTTTATTCGCGTGGAGGCGGACGAGGCGACGTACAACCTGCATATTCTGCTCCGCTTTGAGCTGGAACAGGCCATGGTGAATGGCGAGCTTGCGGCGGCGGATGTGCCGGCGGCTTGGAACGAGCGGATGAAAAAGTACCTGGGACTCACGCCGCCCGATGCGGCCAAAGGCGCGCTGCAGGATGTGCACTGGTCGCACGGTTCGATGGGGTATTTCCCGACCTACACGCTGGGCAATTTGTATGCGGCGCAGTTTTTCGAGCAGGCCGCCCGCGATCTGGGTGATCTGGACGGGATGCTGGAGCGTGGGGAATTCATACCGCTATTGAAGTGGCTGCGGGATCATATCCACTCGCAAGGTCAACGGTTCAAAGCGAGGGAACTGGTGCGGCGCGTGACGGGGGAGAAGCTGTCGGCCGGGGCGTTGTTGCGGCATTTGAACCGGAAGGCCGCGGAGGTTTATGGGGTGTAGGTATCCCAACGCCGCAGCGCGAAAACGAACAGAATATATGTCAGGCGGCATGACGCTCGGACTGTTGTACCACAAGACGATTACGCTGGCGGGAATAGCGAATTCGCCCTGACAACTTGAGGCTTTCCAACGCTTTGGTGGTTGCCGCGCGCGTCGCGCCGCATGCCCGGGCCAGTTCTGATTTACTGGCGCCGGACTGGGCATTGGCTTCCAGTTCCGCGAGGACGGATGCCCTGAGATCGCCTTTGAAGTCGCCACGCCATCGCATCGAGGGATTGTGCTCGATGATCCACGACGCGGGGCGAATCGCGTCCTCCTTGAGCTCGAAATCGCCCACCCATCTCCCCCATTTCAACGACGCGGCCGAGGCATTTTTCCTCGCCATGCGAACGAAGAAATCGCTCCTTCGATCTATATCCAGCAGCGGCCGCTGATCGGTTGCGCGACCGCAGGCGATCATTGCCTGATTGAAGCGGTGAGAGTTGTTAATGCCTTTTTCGCGCGCCAGGTCGAGCATCAGGCCCAATGCGGCACGATGTTCCGCTCCCAATTCGTGATAGATCAGTCGAGCCAGCCGGTGCTTGGCTGCGAATTCGCCGTACTTTGCCAGCCAGGTGACGGCGAGTATAAACAGCCTGAAATTTCCGGAAGCCTGGCGCGAGGTCTCCAGGAGCATTCGTTCCAGGTCAACTTCTCGATCGCATGCGCGTACGTTCAGCATCGCGCCGATGCGCACCCACTGCGCCGCGAGATGATTCATCTTGTCTTCGTACATCGTGTCACGCCCAGTTCTCGACTATAAGCCGGGCCATTTCGATCTTGCCCTTTTCCGCAACTTGCTCCAAGGAATCCAAGTACCTGAGCACGAATTTCAATTCGGGCTGAGTCACGTTCATTTGCAGCAGATGCTCGCGATCCTGCGGCCGGTGGCTGTAAAACTTCATCGCTATGAGGTCAAGCCTGCCAACAGCCCATACCTGCAGGACGCCGAAGCAGCCGACATTGACTCGACGGCTGATCCAGTCAGATGGCAGCGATTCAGCATATAGGCCCGCTTCGCGATTGAGCCAACTCGCTGGCAAGCTCATTGCCTTGCCAACTTCGGCAGCGGCGTCCTGTAACTGGTCCCATTCTCCGGGCGGAAGCACCAACAGCGCATCAACGTCGCCGGTTGTGTACGCCCCACCCAATTCCCCGCTGAGGAGCCCGGCTGCGCCGCCGACGATTAGCATCTCAATCGGCCGGCGCGCCGGCAAGAGTTTGCCGACGGCTGCGAGCGCGGTTCTTATGGTTCCCTTGTCCATCGGTTTCGCCAGATTATATGACGGTAAAACTATACAGATAATAACCTAACAAATCAATTTTGTCGTTCTTTAGTCCTCATCCCCGGTGGGCATCATCGGATACCGCCGGTAAACTTGGACCATGGGGAAACGCGAACCGACGGAGCCCATCGGATCGTTAACGGCCGCTCCGCTACTGGTCCCCACAAAAAATACCCCCTGCCGCTGGTCGGCAACGCGTTTTGCAACTAGCCTTCTCAGCCGTGTCGTCAACGTCGCC
>JBEKYH010000342.1:0-5832 GCA_049511115.1 Tepidisphaeraceae bacterium
GGCCGACTTAAACCCGGTCTGCCGCAGGACCAATTCGGTCTTCCCGCCGCGCTCATTGAATTCAATAGTCACCAGCGTCTGCTGGCCTGGTTTTCCCTCGGCGTTGAGCCACCCGTGTGTGAAGACCAGCCGCCGCGGCTCGACGATTTCCTGATACACGCCCCCCAGCCAATGATCTTTCCCGTCGGCTGACCGCATGCAGAGCCGGAATGTACCGCCGGGGCGAAAGTCCACCTCGTGAACGGTCACCGTCATCCCCATCGGGGCGCCCTGCCAGCGCTCCAGATGCTCGCTTCGCGTCCACGCCGCAAACACAAGCTCGCGCGGCGCGTGGAACAGGCGCATGATATTCAGCGTGATCTCCTCTCGCTGAGCGGGCCGATCATCTTTTGCGGCCATGTTTTTTCTCCTGGTCTTTGGGCTCTTTCGCCTGAAGCTCTTTGAGATACTCCTCGAGCCGGTCCAGACTCTGCTCCCAGAAGCGGCGGTAATGCTCGATCCAGTTGGCGGCTTCTTTCAGCGGCTGCGCCTCCAGCCGGCACGGCCGCCACTGCGCCTCGCGCCCGCGCGCGATCAGCCCGGCGCGCTCCAGCACCTTCAAATGTTTTGAAATCCCCGGCAAACTCATCTCAAACGGCCGGGCCAGCTCGGTCACGGAAGTCTCCCCGCGGCTCAGCCTGGCCAGAATCGCCCGCCGCGTCGGATCAGCCAGGGCGGAAAATGTCTCACTGAGCAAGTCGGACGGCATTTTTATTTCACCGAAAGGTTAATTAACTCGATGGTAAAATACAAACCCCCGAAGGCATTGTCAAGGAAAAAGATTTTTCCTGGCGATCCTCCTCGGCAGGCCGGGGGGGAGGAATGAACGCAGAGGCGCGGAGGCGCCGAGGTAGGAAAGACGAGGAATTCAATTCCAATTCGAATTTCCTCCGCCTTTTCTTCCTCCGCGCCTCAGCGTTCATCTATCTTTGCTCTCCTCCCCATCGGGGCTTTCACGATGCCTGATTCTCGCCTTCCCCGATATTTCGCCCAGATTAGCGGGGCTATTTTCTCTTCCGTGAGTCGTCGAAATCGTCGTTCGGGCTGCTCGCCGCGCGCCGCCCGTGAAACACTTTTGCCCGAAAGGAGCCAGTTATGGAATCACTGTCTGATCTGATGGAGGACGAACTGAAGGACCTTTACAGCGCGGAGAACCAACTCCTCAAGGCGCTGCCGAAGATGGCCAAAAAGGCCTCTTCCAGCCAGTTGAAGACCGCGTTCACGAATCACCTCAAGGAGACCGAAGGCCACGTTAAGAGGCTGCAGCAGATCGGCAAAATTCTTGACATCAATCTGGGCGGAAAGGTCTGCCAGGCCATGCAGGGCCTGATCGAGGAGGGCGGAGAAGCCCTCGATAATGACGGCCCGCCCGCCGTCGTCGATAGCGCCCTCATCGGCGCCGCCCGCCGCGTTGAACATTACGAAATGGCCGCCTACTGCGCGACGCGCGGCATGGCCATCGAACTGGGAAACGATCCCGTCGCCCAGCTTCTTGAGCAGACCACCAACGAGGAGGAGGCCGCCGACAACAAACTGAAATCCATCGCCCAGGACGAAGTTTTCCCCCACGCCGCCGCTGAATCTCAGGAAGCCGGCGAAGCGGAAAAGACTGAAAAATCAACCAAAAGGAGCTCCAAATGAAATCCGCACTACTTTTCGCCGCCGTGTGCGGCATCGGACTGGCCGGATGCCAGCAAAACAGCGCCGATTCATCGCAATCGCCGGGCAATAATCCGCCCGCGTACAATTCGGCCGGGCCGAGCGATGAATACTCCGGTTCGAATTCCAACTCGACCCTGAACCAGTATGCCAAGCCCAACCAGAACGGCAGCAATATTTCCAATTCCGCGGTGACGCCGAGCACGCCGCCAACGCCCAGCAATTCGACCTATAACAATCCCAACTACAACAACTCGAATCTGCCGAGCAATTCCTCAAATTCCGACAACCCCGGCAGTTCCGCCTATCCGTCGAATTCCGCCAATTCTTCGCTGAACGGCAATTCCACGAATCAGCCGGATAACACCGGCGTCAACACGCGCGATCGGTCTGCTGATTCCGTGACCGCCCAGACCCAGGGCGAGTCCCAAAGCGATATCAACCTGACGTCGCAAATCCGCCAGCGCATTCTCGGCGGCAATATGTCCGTTGATGCCCAGAACGTGAAGGTCATCACCCTCAACGGCCATGTGACCCTGCGCGGCCCGGTGAATACGCAGGATGAGAAGGACACCATCGGCAAGATGGCGAGCGACATCGCCGGGCAGACCAACGTGGATAACCAAATTGAAGTGAAGCCCCAGTGAATTGAGGCAGTAGTGAACTGAGCGAGATTCAACGAACTCGCCTTGCGATTCGGAATCTTCGCCAAACGCTTTTTATAAGGAGTCTGACATGTCCAAGTCAATTTTTTGCATAGCCGCCAACGAGCACCAGGCCAATCGGATTATCGATTCGCTTCGCTCCTCCGGCTTTTCGGGCAACGATATTTCCGTGCTCTTCCCCGACAAGGCGACGACGCGCAACTTCGCCCATGAGAAGAACACCAAGGCTCCCGAAGGGGCAGTGACGGGCGCGGGCGCCGGCCTGGCTGTCGGCGCGACCCTCGGGTGGCTTGCCGGCATCGGCTCGCTTGCCATCCCAGGCGTCGGTCCGTTCATCGCGGCCGGCCCGATCATGGCGGCCCTCAGCGGCGCTGCCGTGGGCGGAACCGTCGGCGGCATCGCCGGCTCCCTCGTCGGCCTGGGCATCCCGGAATTCGAAGCCAAGCGCTACGAAGGCCGCGTGAAAAACGGCAACATCCTCATCTCCGTCCACTCTGATAACGGCGATGAGACCAGCCGCGCCAAGAAGATCTTCGAGCAGGCCGGCGCCGAGGACATCGCCAGCGCGGGCGAAACCGGCGTGAGCGATTCTAACTCCGACAAATACGTCGCTGAAGTCCGCCGCTAAGCAACCATTGTGTTTTCCCGGCCGGTCCGTGTCGGGCCGGCCGGGAGCACATGAGGCGCCGGCGCGGAACCGGCATCGGCGCTTTTTTTCGCGAATCAAATGACTAACCGGAAAAGGAGACCATCATGTCCACCGAAACAGCCACCGAAACCAATCACGCCCACGCGCATTCGCACAGTGCGGCCAATCATTCCGCTCACAAGCCAAAGACCCGCGCTCGCTCCGCCGCCAATCATCGGCGTTCGTCCTCGCGCGCCTCGCACCCTGTCGGCGGTCGCCTCGCCAGCGCGCTCTCCCTCTCGGGTCTCCCTGGCAACGTGGCCGACGGAGTCACCGAGCAACTCACCGACCTCCGGGAAAAGGGAATGCAGACAGCCGAAGCGTTTGAGAAATCCATCCTCAAGCATCCCAAGAGCAGCGTCCTGATTGCCTTTGGAATCGGCTATGCCTGGGCGCGGCTGCGCAGGTGGTTTTGATTTCGCCATCGCATGAGAGGCTCCCGTCTGGGCGCTCCTCTTCGGGGCGCTCCCGTTCGTACCCTTTGTCGCAATCGGACGGCCGGCCCAACCCCGGCCGCTCCGATATTCCGACCTTGTATTCTGTTTCCTGCCTCACCGTCTCAGTCAACCAGGAGATCTTATGGACATGCTCATGACCCTGCTTCCAAGCACCCATCCCATCGCCGCCATCGGCTATTCGATTCTCTACCTGCTCCTCGGCGGCGGCTTCGGCGGGGCGTTCCTCATTTTCGTCGTTGCCAAAATGCTCGGGAAATGATGCGGATTCTCCTTCAATGGCGCGCCCTTGTATTCAAAAAAATCAAATGTAGGCCGGGCTTCAGCCCGCCTATGGCGAGATCGAACTGATTGGCCAGAGGCGTGCTGAAGCACGCCCTACGCGAAGGCCAAGAGGATCGGTAAATAGCGCGGCCGCACCCCGCGCGATCGGACAAGACCTCCCAGCCTGCCCGCGCGGTAATTTACACGCGTGTTCGCCCGAAAAGTCAGCCCAAAGTGAACTCAATCACAGATGCCCCTTTCACCGCCAAGGCGAGGGAAAGGGTCGATAACATCGGGCCAATTCCCTCAAATTCCAGTACCCCATTGCACGCTGGACCGCGCGAAAATTGTATTCGATACCTCTACCTCAGAAGAGGCAAATACAATGACGCTCCGACGCAACAGAAACCAGCAGGCCCTTGGCAACGCCTGCACCTTTGAAACACTCGAAGGCCGCACGCTGCTCTCCACGAGCGCGCTGGGCGCTCCCTCCGCTTTGACCGCGGCCCTGACGACAACCGGCATCCAGCTCAATTGGAAAGACAACGATTCCACGGCGACCGGCTACACGGTCCTGCGTTCGACGAATGGCAAGACCTATTCCCCCTTGACGACACTGAATTCCGTCATCGCCAACAGCTTTATCGATACGTCTGTCACTTCCGGCACGACATACGACTATGAAGTTGAGGCCTTCAACACGACAAAAACCTCGACCGCTTCCAACGCGGTGGCGGCGACGACCAAATTGTCCCCCGTCACCGGCCTCACGACGACCGTCATCGGCCCGACCACCATCTTGCTCAACTGGCAGGACAACGATTCCTCCGCGACCGGCTATAACATCCTTCGCGCCAACGACAGCGTGCATTTCACGCAGATCGCGAAGGTGACCAGCGCCACGGCCAACAGCTACACCGACACCAGCGCCGTTTCGGGAAGCCAGAATCAATACGAAGTCGTCGCGTACGACGCCGCCACAATCGCCGCGGCATCCGCGTTGGCTGCCGGCGCGACTCCACTATCCGCGCCGAGCAACCTGACGGCCACTGCCACAAGCCCGACCAGCGTGACGCTTAGTTGGAAAGACAACGACACTTCCGCCATCGGCTACGACGTCCTGCGTTCCACCGACGGCGTGCATTTCACGCAGATCGCCAAAGTCACCTCCGCCAAGGCGACCACTTACGCCGACAATACTGCCGCCGCCGACACCTCGTATGAATACGAAGTGATGGCCTTTGACGCCTCCACGACTTCTCCCGTTTCTTCCGCCGCAAGCGTCGTCACGCCGCTGGTTGCCCCCAGCGGTTTGACGGCGGCGGCGACAGCGCCCACCAGCGTCCAGCTCAAGTGGAAGGATAACGATCCCACCGCGGCCGGTTACGACATCCTCCGTTCCACCAATGGCAAAACTTATTCGCTGGTGACTCTGCTCGCTTCCGGCTCCGCGACCACTTACACCGATACGACTGCCGTTTCCGGCACGACCTACGACTACGAAGTCCAGGCGTCTAACGGATCCAACGCGTCTGCCGTCTCCAACGCCGCGGCCGCGACGACGGGTCTGGCTCCTGTCTCCGGCCTGACCGCCGCCGCGACCGCGCCTACGACCGTGCAACTGAATTGGACCGACAACGACAATTCCGCCACCGGCTACAACGTCCTCCGCGCCACCGACGGCATCCATTTCACGCAGCTTGCCAAAGTGACCTCCGCCACGGCGACCACTTACACCGACTCCGCCGCCGCCGCGGGAACTCAATACCAATACGAGGTCGTCGCTTTCAACGCCGTCGCCACGGCCGCCGCCTGTGCGCCCGCCAGCGTCACCGCGCCCCTCGCAGCGCCCACGTCTCTGACCGCCGCCGCTACCGGCCCGACCACTGTTCTGCTTACTTGGAAAAACAACGCTGCTTCCGCCACCGGCTACGATATCCTGCGCTCCACCGACGGCGTGCACTTCACACAGATCGGGCAGGTAAGCTCCGCCACGACCACCAGCTTGACCGATACCACCGCCGCGTCCGCGCAGGCAAACGAGTATGAAGTGATTGCCTAC
>JBEKYH010000343.1:0-5788 GCA_049511115.1 Tepidisphaeraceae bacterium
CAGCTTTGGAAATTGCATGCCGGTCGCGGCAATCTTGCCTTCCGCAATCAGCTTGACGACATCGTCAGCGCCGTCGAATCCGAATACTTTAATGGTATCCGCCTTTCCCGCCGCCAGCAGCGCCTGATACGCGCCCATGGCCATCGCATCATTTCCGCAGAATACCGCGTTGATGTCGGGATGCGCTTGGAGGATTGGCTCCAGCACCTCCAGCGCTTTGGCCCGGTCGAAGTCCGCGCTCTGCTGGGCAACCATTTTCAGTCCGGGATATCGGTCAACAACGCTATGGAAACCCTTGGAACGGTTCCAGGTGTTGTTGTCGCCGACAATTCCCAGCAACTCGACGTACGTTCCCTGCTCTCCAATCTGCTTCACAAAATATTGGCCGAGGGCGACGCAGCCGGAATAATTGTCTGAAAGAATTTGCGAGGTTGCCGCATCGGTGGCGTCGATCTCGCGGTCAATGCAGAATACCGGAACGCCGGCGGCTTTTGCCTTCCGCACATTGGCAATCGAACCTTGGGCGTCGGTCGGGTTGAGAAGAATGACCTTGTATCCCGATGCCAGCGTGTTTTCGAAGTTGGTAGTCTCCTTGGCTGGATCATTCTGTGAGTCGAAAACGGTCGCGTCATAGCCAAGCTCATTCGCTCGGTCGCGGGCAGTGTTGGCTAGGACGACGAACCACGGATTGTTTAAGGTCGAAATGATAATAGCGACCTTCGGCGGTCCCCCGTCCGCCGAGGTCGCTTTAGTCGTGCTGCCGGCCGCATCGTCCTTGGGTTTGCACCCGGTCAGCAGCATGCAGACCATTAGAGCCAGCACTCCATAGTTCAGTCGCCGGTGAAAAGCTGTCATGGATTCCTCGCTCGCGCGATAACGCCTGGATAGCCATGAACTACGTTGGCCTTTATTTCCGGGACATCTACCTGTATTTTCAGAGACACTGCCTGTTAAATAAGATGCCCACTGCTCGTGCTCAGTGTCAATCAGCCGTTATTGAATTTGATGTTCTTGTCGATATGCCCGCGGAGAACAGCCAAACGATTTGCGAAACGCATCGTTGAACCGGCTGACCGAACCAAACCCGGACTCCATTGCAATACCCAATATCTTGCCCCCGGACGTCGCGAGTAACCGCTGGGCGTGCGACAGGCGATGCTGAGTGAGGTATTCCGTAAGGGTGATTGTAAATACTTTTTTGAATAGATTCATTGCGTAATTTGGGTGCAGCCGAACCGCCTTTCCCACCTCGGCCGCGGAAAGCGGTCGTTGATAATTCTTGGCTAGAAAACAGGCGATTTCCTCCGCCTTGCTGAGCGCGGGGGATTCCATCGACGGCGTCTTCGATCGCCATGGAGCGCGTCCCACCGGCAGCGCCATGGCTAGGCGGAGAAGGCGGGCCTCGATTTCCAGCAGCACCACACGCCGCTTTGCCTGCGTCGTCCGGGCCAGATCGCGCTGCCAGCGCCCGAATGTTTCCACGTCTCGCCTCGATTCGTTCGATCGCATCTCACATACCACGCGTCCATGCAGAATGGGTTCAACGAGGCGGGCTGGAAGATTCCATTGCAAAAACCAGGCGAGAGGGACGGTGGCGACGTAATAATTGGTTTCGTCGCCGACATTGATGATTTGGTGTGGAATCGCGGCCCAAAACAGACTCATGCGTCCCGCCTCGACCGTGACTTTGGCGCCGCCCAGAAAATAGGTGATCGAGCCGCGCTCAAGCAGATTCATCTCTATCTCGTTATGCCGGTCCGGCCGGGGCATCAAGGTGGGAGTCCACCGCTCGACCGTCAGGCCGTAAGGGGCGAAATCAGGACGTGAAGGATCGAAGCGTGCCATTGAACTTAGTTTACAGGAAGTATTGAACGCAAAACAGGTAGAGTTATCGCAAATACAGATCAGACTATCGCACATCGGAGTTCAGGAATGTCCAATCCAACCGCCGTGATCACTCTGGCTGTAATTATCGGGAACCGCGACTTCTTTCCCGATGTTCTCGTGGCCGAAGCCCGCAAAGACATTGAGGCACTCCTTGATTCCAGTGGCATTCAGACGGTCATGCTCACCCCAGAGCAATCCAAACTTGGCGGCGTCGAGACTCACGCCGACGCCCGCAAATGCGCCGAGCTTTTCCGGCAGAACCGCGACAAGATTGATGGCGTCCTGGTTGTTCTTCCCAATTTCGGCGATGAAAAAGGAGTAGCTGACACACTCAAGCTGTCGGGCCTCAACGTTCCGGTTCTAGTGCAGGGTTATCCTGACGATCTCAACGCCCTAGGGGTGGCACGGCGGCGCGATGCGTTTTGCGGCAAGATTTCCGTCTGTAATAATCTCAAACAGGCGAATATTCCGTTCACGCTTACCACTCGCCACGTCGTGCATCCCACAGATGCGACGTTCAAAACCGACCTGTCTCGATTCATTTCCATTTGTCGCGTGGTCCGCGGGCTTCGCGGCGCAAGATTCGGCGCCATCGGGGCGCGTCCCGGCGCGTTCAATACTGTGCGATACAGCGAGAAAATTCTTGAGCGCTACGGCATCAGCGTAACCACGGTGGATCTTTCTGAAATCCTCGGCAACGCCGGAAAACTTGCCGCCACCGATCTCCGGGTGAAATCCAAGCTGGATGAAATCAATGCCTATGCTCCATCGCGCGGCGTCCCGCCGGACAAATTACTTCAGATGTCACGCCTTGGAGTTGTTCTGGACGAGTTTATCGCTGCCAACGCACTTGACTCCACTGCGATCCAATGTTGGTCGAGCCTCCAGCAGAATTGGGGCTGCAACGCCTGCACCTGCATGAGCATGATGTCCCAGAAACTCATGCCAAGCGCCTGTGAAACAGACATCACCGGCGCGCTTTCCATGTATGCGTTATCCCTGGCTTCGCAACGTCCCTCCGCCCTGGTTGACTGGAACAATAACTACGGCAACGACGACGACAAATGCGTTCTCTTTCACTGTGGCAACTGGCCCAAGGATTTCGCCCCCGATACCCGCATCGCCAATGCTCCCATCCTCGGCTCGACCTTGGGCGTGGAGAACACCTATGGCGCCATGGAAGGCCGTAACGCCGCGGGCCCCCTAACGTATGCCCGCCTCACCACTGACGATACCGCCGGGGTCATCCGCGGCTATGTCGGCCAGGGCCAAACAACGGACGACAAGCTACACACCTTCGGCCAGCGCGCCGTCGCCCATATCCCCGGACTGCAAAATCTTTTGCGATATGTCTGCCTCAATGGCTACGAACACCACGTCGCCGTCAATGCATCCCATATCGCCGAAATCATTGCCGAAGCATGTGGCACATACCTCGGCTGGTCCATGTTCCATTTTGGAAAAGGCAATGAACCTGTCTGATCACGATCTGGCTCTTAAATCAGTCGCTTACCGGCGAAGTATGCTTCGTTGGATTAAGCATGCCGGCGCCGGCCACACCGGCGGAGGGTTGTCATGCATCGACATCCTTAACGTCCTGTACAATCGCATTCTCCGTGTTTCTCCGGAGACTCTCGCCGACCCAGGCCGTGATCGCTATATTCAATCCAAAGGCCACTGCGTTGAAGCGCTCTATGTCGTCTTGGCCGATCGCGGCTTTTTCCCGGAAGAGAAACTCCAGACTCTTTGCCAGTACGATTCGCCTTTTGTCGGACATCCCACCCGCGCGGTTCCCGGCATTGAACACAATACGGGTGCATTGGGACACGGCCTGTCCGTTTCCGTTGGCGCCGCCATCGCCGGCAAGAAAGACCGCCGCGACTTCCGCGTCTACGTTCTGATGGGAGACGGCGAACTAGCCGAAGGCTCCAATTGGGAAGCCGCGATGGCCGCGGCCCACTATTCGCTCGACAATCTCATCGCTATTGTCGATCACAATACGCTTCAGATTTCAGGCCGTACCCGCGATGTGTGCAGCAACGAGCCGCTCGATGAAAAGTTCCGAGCATTTGGATGGCACGTCCAGTCCGTCGATGGCCACAACTTCAACGAGTTAACCGCCGCATTTGCCCCATCCGACCAGATACGCAAGCCTCGGGTGGTCATCGCCAACACGGTCAAAGGAAAGGGAATCAATTTCATGCAGGATGTGGCGAAGTGGCACCACGGTGTGCCCGACGCGGCCGAGTACGCCGCCGCAATGCGTGACCTCGATGACGCCATGGTCCACTTGGCTCGGACGATCGGAGCGGCAAAATGAGTGCTCCAGCTCCGTCGATGTACTCTAGGCCGGCCACGGCAATGGCGGAAAAGCTCGGCCTCAAAATGGGCCGAGCAAACCTGGAAGAATTCGCTGAAACGCTTCTATCGATGGCACGGGCAAACCGAAACATTCTCGCCGTTACCAGCGATTCTCGCGGATCGGGAAAACTTGGGCCCTTTGCCCAGGCCCTCCCCGACCAGATCGTCGAGCTCGGCATCGCCGAGCAAAACCTGGTCGGCGTGGCCGCCGGCCTCGCGTCAGCGGGCAAAACTGTCTATGCGGTCTCGCCCGCCTGTTTCCTGACCGCCCGCGCGCTGGAGCAGATTAAGAACGATGTCGCTTATTCGGACCACCCGGTCAAACTCATCGGCATTTCCGCCGGCGTGAGCTACGGTGCGCTGGGATCGACGCATCATTCTCTGCACGACTTCGCCGCTCTACGCGCCATCAACAACATAGATATCGTCGCTCCCGCCGATAACTTCGAAACGCGTAAAATCATTCGCCAGTCCGTTGATCTCCGAATCCCCACATATATCCGTTTCGGAAAAGCCCCGCTCTATGAACTCAACGCGGCCACTACCACGTTTGAACTGGGCAAGTCGATCACCCTCCATCACGGCACGGACATCGCCTTCATTGCCACTGGGGAAACTGTTATCCATGCCCTCCTCGCCGCCGGGGCGTTAGCTGAATCAAGCGCCTCCTCGCGCGTCATCTCCATGCACACTGTGAAACCGCTGGATACACAAGCGATACTTAAGGCCGGTCGCGAATGCCGCGCGATGCTCACCGTCGAAGAGCACAGCACATTTGGCGGCCTTGGCGAAGCCTGCGCAGCGGTCCTCATGCAAGCCGGCATCTCTATTCCCTTCCAAATCGTGGCATTCCCCGACGAGCATACTGTGACTGGCAGCCAGGCCGACATCTTCCGGCACTATGGAATCTCCATGGAGGGTCTGGCCCAGCGAGCGCAAACGCTCTTGCGAATGGATTCTCGATGAGCGTGGGTCCATCCAAAGTTTTGGCGATTGACCAAAGCACTTCCGCCACCAAGGCGGTCGTCTTCGATATTCAGGGCCGGCTTATCGATCGCTATTCAGTTGAACACCGTCCCATCTATCCAAAGCCCGGTTGGGTCGAGCACGATGCCGAAGCATTATGGCGCAATACGCAGTCCGTCATTCAATCTGCCGCTGAAAAGCACCGAGACTTTATCTGCCTTTCGATCACGAATCAGCGCGAGACCTTTGTGATTTTCGACCGCTCGACCGGACGACCCCTGCACCACGCGGTTGTGTGGCAATGCCGGCGAGGCGACGAAGAGTGCGCTCGACTCATTCGGAACGGACACGCCGATCTGGTCAGTGAAAAGACCGGGCTTAAAATCGACAGCTACTTTTCAGCGCCTAAGCTTGCGTCACTCCTTCGAGAGAATCCCGCTCTCCGGTCCAAACTGCAATCCGGCGATGCCCTCTTCGGCACGATCGATACCTACTTGTTGTACCGTCTAACCAATTGCAAGACATTCGCAACCGATTCCACCAATGCCAGTCGTACCCTCCTGTTCAACATCAA
>JBEKYH010000344.1:0-5784 GCA_049511115.1 Tepidisphaeraceae bacterium
TTCCACGCGGCGCATGTTCACGATGCTTTGCAGCAGCTTGAAATTATCGTAGTTGCCCAGTTTGTATTGCAGATTCAGCTTTTCCGCGGTGTTGCGAATCTGCGCCTGCATCTTCGCCAGGCGCTGCATCTCCTCCTGCTCCTTCTGCGGCACCGGGCCTTCCAGCCCGGCGCTGCCGGCGCCGCTGACCTTGCCGCCGCCAGTCGCGCCGCCGACCGGGTCCTTGCTGGTGTCCTTGATCTGGCCGGCCTGGAATGGTGTGGGATCGAGCCGCGTCGGCGTATCGCGCCCGCCCTTGCCCACGGCGGAATCACCGACAAACTCGCCGCTGCTCTGGCCGGTGCGCCCCTCGCCGCTTCGGCCCTGCATTTCGTTGTCGTTGGGAAGCGTATTGCCCGTGATCCCCTTGGCCGACATATCCGCGATCGGGCCGTCCTGCGCGTCCCAGCCGATGGCGGTGTCCATGGAATCCTGCCAGTTGGAATTGGCATCCTGCATCTTCTCGTCCAAATCCTCCTGCTGCTCCAGCAGATCGCCCTCCATGTCTTCCAACTCCTTAGGCAAATCCGCCAATGGCGGATCGTTCTTGCTCACCGGGTCTTCCATCGTCCATTCGTCACGATCGGGCTTGTTGGCCAGCCACTTTTCAATATTCGTCTTCAACTCCTCCGCCCCTTCCAGCCCCTGCTCCTCCAGCGGCACCGCGACCTCCGCCGACTGCTTGTTCAGCGCGTCGGCCGCCATGGTGACATCCGAGTAGACCGACATCAGCTCCTTCAGCAGCGCGGGATTGGAGAGGTCCTGTTCGGCGTCCTTGGAAAAATCGGCCAGATTCTCCTGCATGAACGCGTCGAGTTTATCCTGGGCCATGCGGAGGTCGTCGAGATTCTTTTTGTCCGCCGCGTCGTAATCGGCGACAGGCTTTTTCGCCAGCGGCGCGGTCTGATTCAAAACCCGCTGCTGCTCTTTCTCATACGCCTTGAGCGCGTCGTCGAGCTTCTTAAACGCGTCAGCACGCTCGGGGATCGACGGGGTGGCCACCGAATCGGGCTGCGTAGTGGGTTGATCCGCCGCATTCAATCGCGCCAACAGCGCCCGCAGGCTTTCCAGAATGCTGGCCTGTTTGACGGTCAGCTTCAGCCCGCCTTCAAGTTGTGCCGAAACCAGCGGCTCGGCCGCGACCTGCGAGGATAAATCGACCGCATCCGTTGCCGCATTGACGGCGATGACCTGCAACGTCTTCTGCACGATGCGCGTCTTGTCGCTGAACTCAAACTGATCGGCCGTCTGCTTCATCATGTCGCGCAATTGCGTCTGCCCGACGGCGACTTCCTTCATCGCATCGGCGTCGACCGGCCGCGTCGTCGGCCCGCCCGCGACGGCGAGCGTCTGGCGCGTCTTGTCGGAAAGACTCTGTTGGAGTTTGATCATCTCCCCCAATCGCGTCGCGAGCTTTTCCGATTGCTCCGCCTGCTGCTGGGCGATTTGCCTGGGGTCGGAAAAACGGATGACGATCTTTGGCCCGCGCGACGACTGCGGTCCCATCGACCGCGAAATCGCCGATAGATCACGGTTGTCGGTGGCTTCCACCTGCAGCGTGATGGTGGAATCCTGCTTGGTCTGTTCGTCGGTCAGTTTCAGGGGGAATTCAACGACCTTCGATTGCGGCGCGTCGGCAAATGCCTGTCCCGTCTCGGGCAGCGCGGCCGGTTGGGCGTCGCCAAATCCAACGAGGAGGCGCGCCGACGATATTCCGTAATCGTCGCCAAGCTGGGCGCGGAGGGTTATCTGGGGCGTCGGAGCCAGCGACAAATCCTGCGTTGGCCACTGCATTACCACCGTTGGCGGCGCGTCGGGCAACGAGCGGATGCTCACGCCATTCTCCGGCAGCTTGGCGATGATCTGGTCGCCCCCAAGAATGCCAACATACGCGACGGCGTCGGCCGCGATGACCGTATCGTGGTAAAAGCGATGACCTTCGAGCGCGGCGGACATCGCAACCGGCGCGTCGGAATTAACCAGCAGCACCGCGTTCTTGGCCGGCACGTCAATCCCCGCGCCAATCTCCAGGCGGCTGCCCTGCGGCACGATCCATTGCGCGTGCTCCGCTTCCTTGGGGCTTAGCGTCAGCTTTCGCACGGGCTGGCGCGTGTAAGCCGGCGGCGTGATGGTCACGTCCATCGACGTGAGGGTTACCTTCTCGGCAAGCTCCACGGAAAACCAATCACTCTGCGACCCGCTGATTTCGACGCGGTATCGCAACGGCTTATCCACGTGATCGATGCGGTAGCCATAAATAAAATCGCCATCGGACGGCCGCACCGATGCAGACATTTCCACGCCGGCTGCGTCATCGACGAATATCTTCGCGGGCGGCGGCGTGGTTTGCGGGCCGCTGGCGATGACTTGAATCTCCAGCGGCTCGCCCGTGACGCGCGTCACATTGCCGGGCGTCACGTCGATGATGGAAACGGCGCCGGCGCGCGGAATGAAAGTGGAAGGCGCGAACATTTGCTGCCACCCGTGCGCAAAATGAGCCGGGAACAGGACGACAATAATAATCGCCGCCGCCAACGGGCCGGCCAATCGCAGGGCGAGCGTTCGCAAGGCGGCAAAATCCACGGCGTCTTCAAGCGGCTGCGTGCGGCAGCTTGCCGCCACTTCATCAAAGATCGGCCCCAGAAACGGGCTTTGGCTCAGATCGTCGGCCTGTGACAGAAGAAGCGAATTGGTGAGCCCATCATGCAGTTCGGCAAATCGCCGCTCGACCATTCGCGCGACAAGTGCGGGCGATGGACGCAGCAAAATCGGCCGCAGAAACCATGCAATTGCAGTTGCGACAAGCCAGACGGCCCACGCAATGAAGAGGATTTTCGCAGTAACCCCTGCTCCAGCCCAATCCGCCGCAAGAGCCGCGGCGACGGAAAAAATCAATCCCCATCCCACCCAGCGAATAGCCCCACGGCTGATTTGCAGAATGCGAAACCGCTGGCCAACAGCATCGAGTTGATCCTCGACAAACTCAAACCCAGGATGCCGGCTAAGCTGGCTCATCCAGACTCCCAATTATGCCGAGCGAAGCGAACTGCGACAGCCTATCTTAGCGTATAAATCGGGGGAAGGTCAGGGATTGAAGAGTGTCAGGGATTGAAGAGGAGATTAAAAAGGGCGGAACGAAGAAGGCACACGCCTTGAATGTCAAATTGGACGTGCACACGAGTTAGGCACAAGTTTGACACATGGCTAGCGCACGCTAAGATGTTATTAGATCGCGGGGTAGAGCAGCCTGGTAGCTCGTCGGGCTCATAACCCGGAGGTCGGAGGTTCGAATCCTCCCCCCGCTACTTCTTGAAGAACAGGGACTTGCGTGCGACGCAGGTCCCTTTTTCTTTGGCCAAAAGGCCAATTTTGTACCCCGTTTGTACCCCACGCCGTCGCCCAGAGAATTGGCGCCGCGAGTTGAAAACGGAAATCATCGCGGCCTACACTGGTACCAGCGGGTAGTCGTAGTAGACGAAACAAAAAGGGACTTGCCAGGACAAAGGCTCCTCACGGAGACCGTCCCATGGCTAGTCTTTGGAAGCGCAACGGAAAATTCTACCTGCAGTATTACGTCGCTGGAGGGCAGCGGCGTAGAAGAAATCTCCGCACCGACAATGAGGAATTCGCAAAGGAAAAGCTCAGGCAGTTTGAGTCCGCGCAGTTTAGGGGAGAGGAACCTCCACTGCCCACCCGAACTCCGCCTGCGGAAATCCTGACTGCTTACGTCGAGCACATTCGCACGGTCAAGCCGCCCAAGAGCGTGCAGAATGATGTCTATTATCTGCGCGATGTTTTTGGGCCGTGCTGCGAAGCCCTGAAAATCACTTCCCGCAGGACCAACTCCGGGCAAAAGAAGAGGCCGTCCAAGCCGGGGCAAGACCGCCGATGCAAAGGCTTCATACTGGAGCCATGCTTCATCGAGCAGCTTACCACAGCCGATATCTCGGCCTTCATCACTTCGCGTGTCGCAAGTCGAGGCCTGGCTCCGAAAACGGCCAATCATTACCGCTCTATCTTGGCTCGGCTTCTCAATTGGGCCGTCGAGCACAGAGATGTTCGTCTAAGCGGCAAGGGGAATCCCGCACTCCGAGTCGAGAAGTACCGCGAGCGGGCGCCGGAGATTGTGTTCTTAACGCTGGCGGAGATTGCGCAACAACTGCAAGTCCTCAGTGAATCTCCAAAGATTCAGGCGGCGGTTGCCACCTACATCTTTGCCGGACTTCGCCGCGAAGAACTTTTGTGGCTTACCCACGACGACATCGACTGGAACGCAAAACCCTTTGGCATCATTCGCGTGCGCGCCAAGACCGTAGGCCAAGAAACGTGGCAGCCCAAGACGCGATCCAATCGTGCCGTGCCCATTAGCAGCCAGCTTCGTCCGTACCTCGACAAACAGCGACTTCGCGCCTCAAAGAACGTTTGGCTCTTCCCCAACTCCTCTGGCGGGCGGCAGGACCCGGATAATTTTTCGGCGGACCTGCGGGACGCGAACGCCAAGGCGAAACTCCTTTGGACCTGTCTTCACTATCGGCACACGTTTGGAAGTCAGCTTGCGATGAAAGGCGAGTCCCTCTTCAAGATCGCCAGACTCATGGGCAACTCACCGCAGATCGCCGAACGGCATTACGCGACGCTTTTGCCCGAATCCCTCGTTACATCCGTGGAGTTTGGAACGCCGGCGGCAAATGGGCGAGCCGCAGCGGCGTCTTCTATTTCAGCATGAGTCGTCCGATTTGGCGCGCACAAAGTGCCGCCGACTAGCTGGAGAATGATGATGACCCCATTCCGTGACAACCCGATGCTGGGAACGGTATGTGAGGAGCCGAAGTACCAAGTTATGCCGGATGGACGGCGGATTGCCTGCTTCAAGCTCATGGTCGACTACCTCATCGACTTCGTTGAAGGGTCGGATGTCAACGTCGTTGTTTGCAACGCTGACGGGAAGGTCGCCGATTTTGTTCATCGATACTGTCCCAAGGGCCAGGAAATGCTGGTCCAAGGCAAAACGGAATTGAATACCCACGGAAAGGACAACACGGGCGCACATACACGGCTCAGGGTGAGTTGTGTTGTCAAAAGGATTTGGGTTGTCGGCTTTCGAGACGGCATTGACGGCGCGTATTGCCTTCGACGGAGATGTCCGTTTCTTCGAATGGTGGGGGCATTGAGGCACCCGATCTCCAGCGTCTACTGGTTTCTGCGACCTTTCAAGCGAGACCGAACGCCCGAAGCTCGCGACGAGATACCGTTTTGATCCGCACAAGCACATGCCGGAAATGAATGCGCCGAGAGCGTTTACTCGGCCTCCGGCAGTGTAGTTCGAGAGGCAACATTGAGGAGCTATCACATGGCAGCTAATTCAACTATCGAGTGGACCGAACGAACTTGGAATCCTGTTCTCGGATGTACGCTTTGCAGTGAGGGTTGCGTGCATTGCTACGCCGAAGCGATGTCGCGACGACTCGCTGGGATGGCACGCACTCATCCAGTTCAGGACCGTAAGCAACACTATCTGTCCGTCATCAACAACCGCGGCCGCTGGAGCGGGCATCTTGAGAAAGTTGAAGAAGCTCTCAAGGACCCACTTCGCTGGAAAACGCCGTCGAAGATTTTCGTGAATTCGATGAGTGACCTCTTTCATCCGAATGTCGAAACGTCGTACATCCACAAAGTTTTCGATGTAATGAGCCGCACGCTACGGCATCAGTTTCAAATCCTAACCAAACGCTCGGAGCGGCTTCT
>JBEKYH010000345.1:0-5780 GCA_049511115.1 Tepidisphaeraceae bacterium
CTCTGCCGTCGTCCGCCGCAATCTCAGTCAATTGTTCGCTGAATGCGCCGGCGCCGAGACTGTTGTCGTCCCACCATTCTTCAGATTCATCGCCGCGCGATACACCGCCGCCCCCAGCGTCACGACCATTCCGAGCAACAGGGCGCCAATCCCTATGACAACAAGCAGCTCCACCAGCGTCCATCCGCGTCGCCGCCAGACAGGTTGTTTTTCCCCTCTCCCGGCAATACGGGGGAGGGCAGGGTGGGGGCTATGGCCGTTGCAATTAGTAACGACGCGACACGTTCCAACGGGTATTGCGCCGAACCCCCTCCTCAGTCCTCCCCCGGTGTACCGGGGGCGGAGGGAGAGCCGGCAGCCGGCTAAAATCGGGAGACCCATCGTTCGCGTCCTCCCCGGTGAGATTCGGATTTCCGTCGCCCTAAACCTTCGCCACGTTCCCATCCCCGGCGCGCTGTCGCAGCATTTCCATCATGTCGCGCACTTCCTGGGCCATCCTCGTATTGGGAAACTCCGCGATAATCGAATCCCCCAGCCGCATGGCTTCGGCCCAGCGCTTGTCCTGGACGGCCATCGTGAATTGAACGCGCAGCAGGCCGATCTTTTCCTTGAAGACGCTCCGGGCTTTCTCCTGCATTCCTTCGGCTTCGGCCGGGGTCAGGTACATGTCCAGATGCTTGAGGATTTCGATGCTGCCATCGACATCGTGCTTCTCGACGGCCTCGTTCCAGGTGTCCATGAGCTTTTTCTTGCAGGCCACGCGGCGGGCTTCGATCTCCTGTGGCAAGTGAATCACGCGGTCGTCAGTGGGGTGCAGGGCGATGATCCGCTGGGCTTCCTGCAGCGCCTGCGACCAAGCCTCGGCGTTGGTGTACCGCTCCACGATGGCCAGTTGCTCATTGATCTGTTTCTGGACGGAATCCTGGCGCTTGCTGGCGATTTCCTGGCGGAACCGGTCCGCTTCGGTCTTGTAGCCAAAGACCGTCTCCATGTCGTTGGCCAGCGCGATCGCCGCTTCCCAATCCTGCCGGGCGATTTCTTCCTGCACGGCGCGGCGGATGGTGTCGTGGTCTTTTTCGCGGAAGGCGACGGCCTTGGTGCGATCGCTGATGAGTTGGTTCTCCGCCTCCAGGTTCAGCAAGAGGCAGACCTGCTGAAGCTGCTCGTTGAGCCCGGCTAAAAGCTGCGTATGGTATTCGAGATCGGCCTTTGCCGATTGCTCCTGGTTCAGCACGATGGGAAGCGTCGCAAGAATGGCGACGATAGCAATACAGGCGATTCCCAGCAGATTGCGGCCCATGTCGGCCATCGCCAGATCATGCGCGATGTGTCCCTTATCAAACACTTCCCATCCGACGACCGCCCCCACGATCGCCAACGCCGCTAACACCCCATAAATCCAAAGGAACGACGACGGCTTTCCCTTGCTCACATCCACCTCGGCCGTTAATGGACTCCGCGCCTTCTGCGATGGGTGCAGGATATTTGACTATAGGCGCATGTCAACGGAGCGGGAGGGCATTTATTTAGGGTTTAAGGGTTTAAGAGGGTTCAAGGGTTCAAGAGCTTGAGCGTGAGCGCGTCGGCGACGGCGTATTGGGGCGCGGTCATTTCTTCTTTGCCCCGGCGGCGGGTTTGGCGGGTTCGGGCTTGGCAGGTGGTTTTGCGGCGGCCGCTGGTTTGGCCGGAGCGGCAGCCTTGGTCTGCGGGAGCGGGGGCACCGGCGCAGGCGCCGCCTTCTGTGGGGCGGGGGCCGGCGGATGTTCCGCCGCCGCTTTTTGCGCCTTTTCGCGTCTTCGCCAGATGATGGTTTCGCGCTGCCGCTCCGAGCCAAGCAGGCTGAGCATCGCCCAGGCGCTGATGATGATGCCGATGGTGGTGAAAACGCTCATTGGCCGTCGAGTTACCGGTAATTCTTATCGGTTATCGGCGGCGGAAGCGTAAGTCGGCGTGGAAAAATCGCCTCCCGACATGTCACCGGGAAGGCGGCCGGATCGCTTGGAGCCGCGTTTGGGCATCGCGCCCAGCAGCGCTTCCAGGCACAAGAGCAGCAGCACAATCGCAATCGGCAATGTCCATTGCGGGCGCGGTTCGTTCATGGCCGTCAGCAGCCGCCGCGCCTCGTCGAGCGAATGGACAGCCAGGAGGCCGGCCTGCGGGGGGGCGATCTCATTCAGCGCCCGATAGCGAAGGAGCGCCTCGCTCGACGGCGGCTGAACATTGGTCCAGGCGAAAGCCTTGCTCTCGCCGGTCGCGGAATGCCAACGCCAGACATAGAGGCCGGGGATGGCGGCGCTCGGATAAATATACCGGTCGCCCGTGCGGCTGATCTTGATCGCCTCCTGGCCCGGGGGCGTTAAATCGACCTCCGTTTCCGGCGGCGCCTCCTCCGCGGGCAGAACCAGCGGATCACCCAATTCGACATTCAGCGCCGCCGTGCTTACCGCGGCGGGCCGCAGGGCGTTCACCAGCGTCGGCGGAAAGAGGTCCCAGACGCGGAGATTGCCGCACGTCCGATCAGGTAACGTTGCCCAGGTATACACTACGCCGTCGCTGAGGTTGCGCCGCCATAGCAGGCCAGTGAGTTTGGCGTTGGAATCGGGATCATTCGGGGCGGCGTTGATGATCGGCTGCACGTCCGGGTCGCCGGCGGCGAAATGCACCAATCGCGTCACGACCAATCGCCCCTCGGCGTCGCCGACGGTGCCGATGTCGGCGAGAATCTCATCGCTGGGGCGGACGATCGAAGCGTGATAAGCGGCATCGCCGTTGTCGGCGGCATTGGCACTTTGCGCGGCATCCTGCGGACGCGAGGGAAGCAATGCGGCAATGGCCGCTTGCCGAGCGGGCTCGAGCGCGGCCCAGGAGGCTTCCAATCCCGGCTGCACGAAAACAACCAGCGACCCGCCGCCGCGCACGAAGCCGCCGAGGCGTTCGGCGGTGGCTTGATCCGGCCACTGGTTGAAGACCGCGATGATCAGCGATTCATCCCACCGGGGCGGGCCATCCAGCACATTCACCGGCCAGGCGGCGCGCTGGCCTTCGCTGGGGTCCAGGGCCAGGCGCAGCAGCTTGAGGGTCTGCGTATTCGGCTCACCCACGGCCAGAATCGCCGCGTTGGCTCGGGCCGGGACGTGCACCAGCCGGCTGCGCGTCGCGGCCCAGGGAAGTTGCTGAGGGCCGTCCAAGCGAGCCGTCACCAACAGCCACGATGAGCCGCCAAAACTCATCGGCGTGCGCAGTTGCGCCCGGCCGGCGGTGTCGAACCGGGCGATCGGCAGGGGCGGAGGCGCAGGCAGGGGGGCTGCGGCTGGCTGCGTATCCGCCTGATCCACCGCCGTCATTTCCAGGATCGTCTGTCGCGTGTCGTTGGGATGGCCGGCCAAGTTGATCACGACCTGCGCCGGTATGCCCAGCCGCGCCTGGGGCGGATCCGTTTCGACGTTGGTAATCGCCGCGGCCCGCACATCATCGGGATGCAGGTCGATCAAAATCGTCTGCCCGCCGGCGCTTGTCGCAAGGGGCGTGATGGGACGGGGAAATTCCTTGTCCTGTGCGTCGGTGAGGATGACGAGCCACTTCTGATCCTCATCGGCTCCCGCGAGCATTTGCTCGGCCGCCGCGACGCGATCCACCAATGGCCCGCTCGCGGGCGTCGGCGTCAATTCGGCCCAATGCTCGCCGCGATAGGCGGAGGCGGGCTGAAGTTGCGGCGCGTCGCCGCTGTTGCTGCGGAAGATCGCCACGTTGGCGTCGCGCAGTTCCGTGCGAAGCAGGTCCTGGATGGCCAGGTCTTCCTTGTGCAGCAGCGTGGATTGCTGATCCTGGAGGAGCATGGAGTAGCTGGTATCCGCGACGATTGCCGCCGCGATGGAGGAGTTTTGCGCCACGCTTCCCGCGGCCAATTGCCGGGCGGGCTGGGCCAGCGCCCAGATCAACAGGGCCAGCAGCAGCGCGCGGCATCCCAGCAACAGCCAGCGCTGCACTTTGCGCCGCGTGGCATTTTCCTTGAGGCTGGCCTGAATAAACCGAACGGTGCTGAAGGGAATGACCCGCGATTTCTGGTTAAACAGCAGATGCAGCACCAGCGGGAGCGCTGCCACCGGCAAAGCCCAGAGTGCGGCGGAGAATAGGAATTGCAGGCCGAACATGGGGAAACGAGAACGCCTTTAGTGAGAGTATACGTTCAGTCGGTCGGCATCGCGCCTGAGGCGAACTCATGTTATAGATGTATGAATGTCCCATGAACGTCCCCTTTTGTTGCCCCGCGGCGAAAGGATAATCAGCAAAGAAAAAAAAGGAGCCCGCGGCAGAGGATCGACCGCGGGCGCCCCGAACTGCATTTCCCCCTCCTGCACTTTCTTCCCTGCCTACCCTTAATCATTCCTCTTACCAGTGCCAGAACTCCCACCAGTGACGCTGCGGCGCCGCCGACGCCTGCGCCGATTTTGCCGACGGCTGTGTCTGCGCGGAGGTCTTTGCACTTGCCGTTGCAAACGAGGCGGATGTCTTTGCCGGCGTCTGGCTTACCGCCGCCGGTTCGTCCAAAACCGCGGCGAGCACGTGCCGCGCCGCCAGGCGATAGGCATCCATCTCGTGCGCCGGCCAATGGGCGCTGTGATCATCGAACGCCGTTAACTCCGCCAACAGATTGTCACGAATGCGATCAGCCGTCAGTGAATGCGGAATCTGCACGTTCCACATTCCCATGTCGCGCACAATGGGGAGGTTCAGCTCCTTTTGGCCTTGTGCGGCGTTGATCTCGATGGTTTCGTGGTCCGCATTTGGCCCCGGCTTTTCGACCGCGATCAACGGCGCGCCCAGAGCGTCGCTGAATTTCAAAGCATTGAAATCATGTCCGTATTTCAGCTTCCACGTCTTGCGGATTCCCGTGATGCGATCATCCAATTTCGCGCCAAAATCATGGCTGTAGTCGCTGGAGTTCATGATTCGGCGCATATCCGCGGCGGGAAAATCCGCGACCAGCGCATGCAGATTATCGCGCGTCATCGCGTCATCGGTAAGTTTTCCGATGACCGAACCGAATGTCGCGCTGGAAGGTCCCAAGGTTATCGTCGGCGCCAACGTGGACGCCGCGGAACCGCTGGTTGCGGCAGGCTGCGCCGCCTGCGCGGCAAGGCCGCATCCGGTCACGGCCATCACGGCCGCCATTACCATTGGTGAGCGTTTCATAAAGATAGACCTCCGGTAAGAACAAGGCCCCCGCCGGAAATAGGCGCCCGGCGCACGGCCAGCCAGTCTTGTACGGGACCAAGCGGGCGCCGTCGGCGGAAACCATCGGCGAAAGCCATAAATCAAATTGAGCGGGGCCACGGTCAATAGCGTGCGACCCCAGAACCCATTACCGATTACACCCCGTCGAGGTGGGGCCGGTTGCAGCAAATTAAATATTTTTTTCAGACGCGGTCACTTGTGAATCGCCGCAGAAGCGGGGCACGCAGGAACCACACGGGGGGCACGCAGAAACTACATGCAAGAAATTCATCATTGACCCAATAGGGGATTGCGAATGGACACGAAACTTTTCAAGTCATCGCGCATCGTAGGAACATGTGCTAAAAGGCTGGGGGGTAATCCATTGAATGAGGTGTACAATGGCATTGGAATTGCGCGAAACGGACGAAGGCAGACTTCTCGTGGTTGAGGCCAGCGGCAAGCTGACCAGGGAGGATTACGAGCGGTTCGTACCCACACTTGACCGCTTAATCCAGCACTCGGCGCATGTGTGCATTCTTTTTCATCTACATGACTTTCATGGA
>JBEKYH010000346.1:0-5775 GCA_049511115.1 Tepidisphaeraceae bacterium
CGTCCCGTCCCAGCAACGGCCCGCAAGGCCATCTGGGTCGTCGCTTTTGAGGTGGCCATCTTCAACGTGATTCTCGGCCTGGCCATGCTGGCGATTTATCCGATCAATCGCGACGCTCACCTGGAAGACATGGCCGCGTTCCTTACCGCTCATTTCGTGGGCCACGCCGCGGAAATCGCCGTCCGCATCATTGGCGGCATCCTGCTCCTCTCCGCCGGAAATACCGCCATCACCGACATGATCTCGATCCAGTACCTCATGGCCCGCGACGGCGAACTCCCCATGCCCCTGGTGCGCCTCAACCGCTTTGGCGTCCCCTGGCTGCCGGCGGTTTTGGCCGCGTCCGTGCCGATCTTCGTATTGCTCTTCAGCCATGACCTGGACCAGTTGGCTGCCCTCTACGCCATCGGCGTCGTTGGGGCAGTGGCCATCAACGTGTCACTGTGCGCCTTCCACCCGCGCCTGCGCAAGATGCATCGCAAAGTGCTCATGATTTTCCTCGCGGTGGTCCTGATGGTGATCTGGGTGACGGTTGCCTTTGTGAAGCACGAGGCGCTGATTTTCGTCAGCATCGTCATGGCCGTCGGATTAACCGCACGCCAGCTCAACAAATGGATGGCCGCCCGCAAGGGTCCCAAGGTCAGCCTCCTGCGCCAGGCCATCATGGCCCAGCTCGGCGAAGGCGCCATGTCCCGCCCCAAGATGCTCCTGGGCACCTACGGCTCCGACGCCCTCGCCCCCGCGGCCCTCGCCGAGGCCAAGGCGCGCGGCGCGACCCTGGTCGTCTGTTTTGTGCGGGCCATTCAATTGTCGTTTAAGTGGGATCAGCAGTTGACCATGGAATCCGATACCGCCGCCCTCCGCACGTTCGCGCGATTCCTGGACCTGGGCCACGAAATGGGCGTGCCGGTGCTTCCGGTCTACGACACGGGTCCCGACGCCGCCGAATTAATGGCCGAAGCCGCCGCCATCACCGGCTGCGAAAAAATCCTCATCGGCTCCAGCCGCCGCGGCACCGTGTACCAATTTATCAAGGGATCATTCCAGCAGAAACTGGAAACGCTCCTGCCCCCGGATATCAAAGTGCAGGTCATCCAGCCTGAGTCTCCAACGGCGCCATCGGCCACCCCAGAAATCGCCCAAATCCCAACGGCGTCTTGAGGCCGCTTGCCAATCGATGGGGAAAATTGAACGCCGAGACACAGAGACGCCGAGAAGAAACTAAGAATGGGTCACGTGGTTGTTCTAAAGTCTTTGTCTTCTCGGCGTCTTGGCGTCTCGGCGTTCACCCCTCTTCGCCACGCCAAACCAGTTCACCCATGCTGCTGGCTGAGGGCGATCATTGCCCACACGCCAAACGCGCACAGGCTGAGGATTAATACCGCATAGAGCCGCGACATGAACCGGTCGAATTCCGCGGTTTTTCCGGGGTGCTGGCTCAATTCCTGCAAGTAATCCATGCGCTTGGCGATCGAGCCGTGACACCAGCTCCAGGCGGTGATGGGAATGCAATTGATCCGCGCCACCTGATGCAGGGCTGACGAAAAAACCGTCGCGCCGTGCAGGCCGACATGAGAGCGCTCGCCGCTCTCTCCGGTATTCATCGGGCTCGATTGCGCTGCCTCCGAGGATGCACCAACTGTCAGCAGCGCTGATTCCTCCTGGAGCGTGCGCGCCGCGAACACGTCCGCCTGCCGTTCAAACCGGCGGCTGAGGAACAGGAAGATCGTGATGCACAACACCGACGCGGCCGCGGTCCCCAGCGCCGATGGCCAGGTTGACTGGCTCGTCCAGTGATCGGCCAGCCGCTGCAGCGGACCGCTCAAGCCGACCAGGGCGAACATCATGGTCCCGAAAAAGACCGCGAACCAAAGCATGTGGCGATGGATGATGTGGCCCAGCTCATGAGCGAAGACGGCCTCGATCTGCTCGTCGGTCATCGTCTCAAGCAGCAAATCCGACATCAGCACATACCGAATCCGCGGCACCAGGCCCATGACGGCCGCGTTGCCCATGTTGTGATCGGTGCGCCACAGCAGAATATCGCGGCAGCCGATTCCATGGCGCTGGCAGATTTCCTGCAGGCGCTGCCGCAGCGGTCCATCGGGCATCGGCTCGGTTTCCAGCAGGCGCTTGAGCAGCTCCGGGGCGAAGAGCATGACGACCGCCGCCGTTACCAGCGAGAGCGAAAGTTGCACCACCGCGGAGTTTTCATCACTCAGGCCAAACGGCGCAACCGCCAGCGCCAGGACATCGCGCAGCGAAATCAGCACCACGACCGGCACCGCCGTGAACAGCACTTGCAGCCGCAGATTGGCCCGCAGATAGGATCCAAGTGTCGGCGGCCGATGGACCGGCAACCCCGCGTCGATCTGGGCCAGCATTCCCTGCTCGCGGAAGGCAATCTCCGCGGGATACTGCGCCCACCAAAGGCCCATCCATCCCAGCAGGGCCGGCAGCGATCCCACCAGCAGGCCCGGCGTATCAAAACGATCCGGATGCAGTTCCAGCGCGGCAAGGTGGCCATTCACCAATGCCCCCCATCCCATGAACGAAACCCCCACGAAAAACCAGATCGGCACGGCCACGCGCGCGACTGTCATCAGCTTATTAAATCGCTTGAGGGTGTCGTTGAGGTTTCCCCCCTCGACGCGCTGCGCCAGGCGCCGGCAAAGGATGGCTGTTAGCAAAATCAGCACCGCGAAACCGGCCATGAATTCCGCAGGCCGCGCCATCGTGACGGGGTCGCCCTGCGGGTAGAGGCTCGACCCGTATGACATCCAGGTCAGGAAGACGATGAGCAGAAGGATTCGTGACATGCTGGCTTGTTACCTGAGTTTACTATGCAACCGGTTGCAAGGCGCTTTTTCTTTCAGTCGCCCGAAAATAAAAGAATTGGCGCGCCGCCCCTCCCACGCCTGCTACGACGGCCAATACAACCGGACCAGGCCGCATAGTCAATTGCTTCTTTGGTCGAATGTCATTTCTTCGCGGCCTTCGCAATCCTGGCGGCCCAAATTCTTCATTTTCCCCGTCCAATAACTTGAAGCGCTGCTCAACCATTAAGCGAACAACGACAAATCCGCAGCACCTCAAAAGTACATTTGTTATCCATTTTTACATTATTTAGTCTTCTGTGAGCCATTACAAATATCCCAAATTGCCAAAGATTCCCAAATATCCTGCCGATACTTTAAGCGTTCGCCGGATTGTCCTTTCTTGACGAGGAGCCGATATGAGTCCCACCTTAATGAGCAATGGCGTACTGAAGGATACGTATGGGCGCGACCGGCGTGAACATCGCCGTCACGACATGGAGCAGCAGGAGATCGCCATGCAGCGGTGGGACGCAGCAAAGTCAACGAAGGACACCCTGGGAAGGATTGTGGACATCTCCGCCGGCGGCGTGCGCTTCCGCACCGCACCGGGCAATGTCCGGCCCGACCAGCAAATCCGCGTGCGCCTGGAATTGCCCGTCTACGCTGGGATCAGCCCCTTCATCCAGCCCAGCTCCGCCGGCCTGCAGCCCAAGTCCGAGTGGGTCGGCTGGATCGCCGTGAGCCGCGTGACCCCGATGGGCGAAGAAGAAACCGAAGTCGCCGGCCGACTCGTGGACATGGACGAAATGGACCGCGGAATGCTCGGGCTCTATCTCTCCACCCAACCTCTGGCCGCCTAATCGCAAGCAAGCGCTCTTCGCGACCGGCAATTGAATCATTCGACGGCCTCCGGGATTCTCGCCGATTCCGGAGGCTGTTCTATTTCAGTAACGAAGAAAAGATTCACCGCAGAGGACACGGAGGACACAGAGGAAAACCGAAATCAAATTCAATTTGAATTTTGGTTTACCTCCGCGTCCTCCGCGCCTCTAGCGAGGCGCAGCCGAGCGGGCGGTGAGACTTTCTTTCATTTGAATTGCGGCGGCTGCCCCGTCGCCTCCAAAACTGCCATCCACAAATCGCCGCTCGGATCAACCTTGTACCGCTCGCGGATGGCCAGCGTCATCGGCACGTGCACAAATCTCCCATGCCATCGCCCCACGATCATTTCCGTCCGTCCGCTCATGGCCGCGTGCGCCGCCGCATGCGCCAGGCGGATGCAATAGACGCTATCGTGCGGATTGGCCGGCACGCTGCGGATGGCATAACTCGGGTCGATGTATTTGAGGTTGATTTCCATCGGAATTGACGCAAAGTGGGCGCTGATCTTGTCCCGCAGACACAGCCCGATATCCCCCAGCTTGCGGTTCCCTGAGGCATCGGTGTGATTGCCGTTGCTTTCGATCAACTCCTGCCCCGCCCCCTCGGCGACCACGATCACCGCATGCGCTCGCTGCTCCAGTCGCTTGCGCAGAACATTGAATAGTCCATTCTCGCCCGTCAGCGAAAACGGCACCTCCGGAATCAGCACAAAATTCGCGTCGCTCATGGCCAGCGATGCGTAGCAGGCGATGAAACCCGAATGCCGCCCCATCAGCTTGACCAGCCCCACCCCGTTCGGCACGCCGAGCGCTTCGACGTGAACGGCGCGGATATAGCGCGTCGCTTCGGAAAACGCGGTCTGAAATCCAAAGCTCTGCTCGATGTACATGATGTCGTTGTCGATCGTCTTGGGGATGCCGATGACTGCGATCTTGAGCCCGCGCTGGGCGATTTCAGCCGCGATGGACATGGCCCCGCGGATGGTCCCGTCGCCGCCGATGACAAAGAGCATGTTGACGCCCATGCGCTCGAGGCAATCGACGATCTCGACGGGGTCCTGCTGGCCACGGCTGGAGCCGAGGATGGACCCGCCATGCTCGTTGATGTCGCCGACGAGCTGGCGGTTCAGTTCCAAGACGGCACGCCCGAATTTGGCGATGAATCCCTGGTATCCGTTACAGAATCCATAGACGTTGCGTATGCCGTAGGCCCGCGTGAGTTCCAGCACGAGTGCCCGTATGACATCGTTCAACCCCGGGCAAAGTCCGCCGCAGGTGACGACGGCCGCCCGTGTTTTGGAGGGATCAAAAAAGATGCGCCGCCGCGGGCCGGCCGGCTCAAATCCCGGCAATTCCGCCGGCGGCCGGGCCCGGCTCTGCATCGCCGACGCCGTGTCGTCAAAGATTACCCGGTCGGATTCTTCAACGTAATGAATGCTCTGATGCCGGCTCGCCAGCAGCGGCGCCAGCGGCGAATCAATCCGGCACGCCCCCAGCGTCTTAATGGCCAGGTCCGCCTGTTCCAGCATGAAACACCCCATTTGGGCCGAGTAACGGCAAAGTTGGCCCGGGGCGCGATTGGTTGGTCGCGGTATTGTAATCGACGCAGGGAGCGGATCAATGGGAATATTTTTGCCGGCATTCAAAGCCGCCCGAGAGAACGCATGCGAAGCAGGAATGGCGACAGATGCGCGGACGCGCGGTCTTTCTCACATTGCGCCAATTCAGCCGCTAATTCCCCGTCGATCTCCTCTTGATGATCAAAATAGTATGCCATGGCCGTGTGTGCTTCGGCCAAGGTCAACTCGGTGTGCTGGCGGCACATCTCTTCCGGCGACCACCCGTGGGCGATGTAATCGGCGATTATCTGCGATACGCGCACGCGCGGCCCTCTCGCCAGGCGCGCAGGCTCCTCGCCTATTTTTTCGATGTGAGGATAGATGGGCGCAGTGGTCATGACCTGATTATAGGGCGAAATCACCATTGGAAGTAGCTGCCGGGATGTCGCCGGCGCTCCGTTGTTTTCGGCGAGGATGGGGACCCGCTTGACCGCAAATTGGTTTTGTATATATTTA
>JBEKYH010000347.1:0-5747 GCA_049511115.1 Tepidisphaeraceae bacterium
ATATCCGTGAGCAGCAGCTTGTTCATGTTGTTGTGCGTGCCGTTGATGGCGTTATACGAAGCCATGATCGACTGCGCCTGCCCCTCGACGATGCAATCACGGAAGTGCGGGAGCCAGTATTCGTAGAGCATGCGCTCGCTGACCGTCGCGGAAAGGCTCTTCCGGTTGGTCTCGACGTTATTCACGGCAAAATGCTTCAGTGTCGCCGCGAGTTTGAGATACCGGGGATCATCCCCTTGCAGGCCCTGCACGTAGGCCACCCCGATGCGCCCGGTGAGGAACGGGTCTTCGCCGTAGCATTCGTTGATGCGGCCCCAATAAGGATTGCGGCTCACATTGATGACCGGGCCGCGGTAGATCAGGCCCTTTTTCGTCCCCGTGTAGTTTGGATCGGTGTGCCAGGAGTTATAGATCGCGCGAGCCTCGTCTGAGATGGCCGTCGCTTCGGTCTTGACCAGGGCCGGGTCCCACGTTGCGGCGGCGGCAATGGAGACGGGGAACATCGTGGTCGGCTTTTCCCAGACCACGCCATGAAGGCACTGATTCCATTTGTCGGATTTGATATCGAACCGGACAACATCCGGGGCAACGTGGTCGAGAAGGGTGGCTTTCTCTTCCAGCGTCAGGCGGGAGATGAGGTCCTTGACGCGATCGTCAACCGGTTTCGACGGATCGAGGTAGAGCGGCTTTTCTCCGCTTTGCGGCGCGGGCGTTTGTGCAAAAGCGCAGGGCAAATTCACGATCGCCAGAAGACCGGCGGTGATGATGAGTGTCAGCTTTATCATATTGTTTTTTTGAGGAGTGTGCCCAAAATCGCGCCCGACGGATTTGAAGTGGCGACGTCTCCGCGAAACGCCGGATTCCATCGTGAAGCGTCACAGGCAACGGCAAGCACTTTATCCTGCGAAAATCCGTGATACAAGGAACTTCTGCATCCGCCTATAATGCTCCCGTGGCATTGGCAGGTTTCCATCCGACCATTCAGCGGTGGTTTGCGCAGCGATTCGGTGAGCCGACCGAACCGCAGCGCGAAGGGTGGCCGCGCATCCAGGCCGGGGAACACACGCTCATTTCCGCCCCGACCGGCATGGGCAAGACCCTCGCCGCCTATCTGGCCGCGATTGACAGCCTGGCGCGCCAGGGTGCGGCGCTGCGCGATGAAACCCATGTGCTCTATGTCTCGCCCCTGCGGGCGCTGAGCAACGACGTGCAGAAAAACCTGCAAGGCCCGCTGGCGGAATTGACGCAACTCGATCCGGACCTGCCCAAAATCCGCGTGCTGGTGCGCACCGGCGACACGCCGCAGCGCGAGCGCGCCGCCATGCTGCGCAAGCCGCCGCATATTTTGGTGACCACGCCGGAGTCGCTGTACATCCTTCTCACCAGCGACGGCGGCCGTGCCATGCTGCGTACCGTCAAGACGGTCATCATTGACGAAATTCACGCCATGGCCCGCGACAAGCGAGGTTCGCACCTGGCGCTCTCGCTGGAACGGCTGGAGGCGCTCACCGGGCCGGTGCAGCGGATCGGGCTGTCGGCAACACAAAAGCCACTGGAGGAAGTCGGACGATTCCTGGTGGGCGAGGGTCGCCAATGCTCGCTCGTGGACGTGGGGCATCGGCGGAAGATGGATGTGGCCGTGGAAGTTCCGCCCTCGCCGCTGACGACGGTCTGCTCGCACGAACAGTGGGATGAAATCTATGGCATGGTGGCCAAGCTCATCGATGCGCACCGCACGACGCTGATTTTCGTCAACACACGTAAGCTGGCCGAACGCCTGACGGCGCGATTGTCGGGACTGCTGGGCGAAGAAAAAGTCACCTGCCATCACAGCAGTCTGTCACGCGAGCGAAGGCTCGACGCAGAAGCGCGATTGAAAAACGGCACGCTTTCGGCACTCGTAGCCACTGCGTCATTGGAACTCGGCATCGATATCGGCGAGGTCAATCTGGTGATTCAGATTGGAGCGACCCGGTCGATAGCCACCTTTCTGCAGCGCGTGGGCAGGTCGGGGCATGCCGTTGGGCGAATCCCCAAGGGGCGGCTGTTTCCGCTGACGATTGACGAACTGGTCGAGGCGGCGGCGCTGCTGCGCGCGGCCAAGCGCGGTGAACTGGATCGCACGCCTCAACCGCGGGCGCCGCTGGATATTCTGGCGCAGCAGGTGGTCGCGGCCTGCGTCGCCGCGGGCGAGAAGGGGTGGGATGAGGAGGAGCTGTTTGCGACCCTCAAACGCGCGTGGCCTTATCGGAAGCTGTCGCGGCACGAATTTGATTCGGTCATCAAGCTCCACATCGACGGACGGCGCGGCTTGCTCCATCGCGACGGCGTCGGCGGGCGCATCATGGCCCGCAAGCGGGCCCGCATCCCGGCCATCACGGGCGGCGGGGCCATTCCGGACGTCGCGGATTATCGCGTCCTGCAGGACCCGCAGGGTTTGTTCATCGGCACATTGAACGAGGACTTCGCCGTCGAATCCAACGTCGGCGACATCTTTCAACTCGGCAACACCTCCTGGCGAATCCTCAAGGTCGAGCGCGGCGTGGTGCGCGTGGCCGACGCGCAGGGCCAGCCGCCGTCGATACCGTTCTGGCTCGGTGAGGGGCCGTCGCGAACCGCGGAACTATCGCGCGAAATAGCCGCGGTTCGAGAGGAGTGCGCCAATCCGCTCGTGCTGCAAAGTGAGATCGGCCTTTCGCCCGAGGCGGCGTTGCAGATTGCCGAATACATCGGCGACGGCGTGCGCGTCCTGGGCGCGGCGCCGACGCAAAAGCGCGTGATCCTGGAGCGATTCTTCGACGAGAGCGGCGGCATGCAGATGGTCTTGCACGCGCCCTTTGGCGGAAGGATCAATCGCGCCTGGGGCTTGGCGCTCCGCAAGCGATTTTGCCGCGGGTTCGGCTTTGAGCTTCAGGCGGCCGCCAATGAAGAGGCGATTGTCATCTCCCTGGGATTGCAGCATAGCTTTCCCCTGGAAGATGTCTTCAATTACCTGCATCCAAACAGCGTGCGCGAAATCCTCACGCAGGCGGTGCTGGATCAGCCGATGTTTGAATCGCGGTGGCGATGGAACGCCACACGGGCGCTGGTGCTAAGTCGTTTCCAAAACGGAAAAGCTGTTCCGCCGCAGATCATGCGCATGCGCGCGGCGGATTTATTGGCGCAGGCATTCCCCGCGGCCGTGGCGTGCCCGGAGAATCTGCCGCCGGGCGATCTTCCCGTGCCGATGGATCATCCGCTGGTGAAGCAGACGGTTGACGATTGCCTCACCGAATCCACCGATATTGCCGGGCTTATTGAAGTTCTCAAGGGACTTAGAGACGGATCAATCGAGCGCGTTGCGGTCGATACGCCCGAGCCGTCCGCGTTTGCGCGCGGGATTCTCAATTCCCAGCTTTACACGTTTCTCGACGACGCCCCGCTGGAAGAGCGGCGCACACAGGCCGTGCTTTCGCGGCGCGGTTTGGACGCGCGATTGTCGGACAATATCGGCGCGCTAGATCCGGCCGCGGTCGAGCGCGTGCGCCAGGAGGCCTGGCCGCAGCCGGAGGGGATGGAAGAGGCGCACGACGCGCTCCTCTGGATGGGATTCATCACAGACAGTGAAGCCGCCGATTGGCTCGATTGGCTGACCATGCTGGCCGCGGGAAATCGCGCGGTTCATAAGGGCGGGCGATGGTATGCGGCCGATGGAATGCAGGAGCCTAAACGTATTCTTCTGGGACGGCTGGAAGCGCTCGGCCCGGTATTCGAGGAGGATGAGAGGATCGCCATCGACGGGCCGCCACAGGCGCTGCTCATGGAACTTGAGCACGAAGGCGCCATCATGCGGACGCGCCTCGATGGCAAAACCGCCTGGTGCGAGAGGCGCTTGCTGGCGCGCATCCACCGTTACACGATTGAAAAACTTCGTCAGGATATTGAACCCGTCAGCGCCAGTGGCTTCCTGCAATATCTGGCTTGCTGGCAGCACGTGGATGAGGAATACCGCGTCGAAGGCCCGCGCGGGGTCGGCCAGGTTCTTCGCCAACTCGCTGGTTTCGAGCTGCCGGCATGGGCGTGGGAGAGCCAGGTGCTGGCGCGGCGCGTGCGCGATTACAAGCGAGAGTGGCTCGATGACCTGACATTGACCGGCGAATTCGCCTGGGGCCGCATGTGGGGAGCGGCGGCGACGCCGATTCGCGTAACGCCGATCACTTTCATACCGCGCGAGGATATCGACCTGTGGATGGGGATGACCCAGGCGCCTCCCGCGGAAGGATTGTGCGGGCCGGCCAGCGATCTCCTGAAACCATTGCTCGCGCATGGGGCGATGTTCCCGCAGAACTTGCAGAAAGCCGCCGATCTGGTGCCGGCGCATGCGGAAATGGGTCTGGCGGATTTGGTGTCGCATGGGCTGGCCACATGCGATTCATTTGCCGCCCTGCGGCAGATGATCACGCCCCCCTCGCGCCGTCGCTCGCCGCTAAGGCCAGTTGGGCGGTGGAGCAGCTTCCGTCGCTCGCCCCCGGCGGCAGACGAAGCCGCAGGACATGAATTAATCGCGCGGCAGCTTCTCCTTCGCACCGGCGTTGTCTTCCGGCGCATGCTCACGCGCGAAAAACTGCCCCTGAACTGGCTGCAATTGACGCGCATCTATCGCCGCATGGAACTGCGCGGCCAGCTTCGCGGCGGCCGATTCGTCGCGGGATTTTCCGGCGAACAATTCGCCCTGCCCGAAGCGGTCGAATTGCTGCGCCATCTGCGCCGACAAGGGGATCGGGCGCCGATTTCGGTTGCGTCGGCCGATCCGCTCAACTTCCAGGGCATCCTCACTCCCGAAAAACGCGTCGGGGCGACTCTGCGGCAGCAGGTTTTGGTCGGATGAGCTTTGGCGACGAGTGGAGCTCCTCTTTGTGGCGATACCACTCTCCTGCCCCCTCCCCCGGTATTTCCGGGGGAGGGTCGGGGTGGGGGCGCTTTGCGATTCGCGACAATCGAGCGCTACACCCTTTGGCGACCGACAAGCTTTCGCGGCGCTCACTTCAATGGTATGTTCCCGCCGGCGGCCTGGGTGCGGCTCCCGGGCTTTTAATCAAATCGCAGAGCCGAATGAGTTTCACTGGCGGCGGGAATGGAGTTCCCAGATAAAAAGAGGAGTCCCCAATGCTCCGTCATCTGAGCATCGCGCTGTTGGTTGGCATGGTGATCGGTCAACTCTCGGCGATCGCGCAAACACCGCTCCCCTTGATCCCGCCAGCGACACCACCTCAGGCAACGCCGCCGGTCGCGCAGGTTCGCCAGCCCCCGCCAACGCGCGATCCGTATACGCCAGGTTACGTCATAGCCAAGGAGCTAGCTGACGGCACGGTTCCGCCCGCCGACGCCGACGGCAATTTTATCATCGGCCCGACACACCGCCCCGCGCCTGAGATGGCCGTCCAGGAGGGTGTGCCGCAGGGAACGGTGATTAACTTGACCATGAATTCGACGGACAGCAAGATTTATCCCGGCATCGCGCGGGAAGCCAATACCTTCGGAACGGGAGACCCAAACGATCCGGCCAAAATGATTGTGACCACCAGCCACCCCGCACCCTATACGCGCAAGGTGGCTGTCTATGTGCCGAAGCAATACGTCCCCGGCACGGCCGCACCGTTCATCGTCGGCGCGGACGGTCCCGATCGCGGCCTGTTCACGGCGCTGGATAACCTGATCGCCGAGCACAAGGTCCCGGTGATGATTGCCATCTCCATCGGCAACGGCAG
>JBEKYH010000348.1:0-5733 GCA_049511115.1 Tepidisphaeraceae bacterium
ATTTTCAGCACCCAGGACCACGCCGCCGCTGCCGTGGCCGTGGGTAAGGGTGGCACGGTCGATCGCCCGCGCGGTTCGGCGGTCTTCGCCTGGAAAGCCGAAACGCTGGAAGAGTATTGGTGGTGCACCGAGCGGGCGCTGGATTTCGGCGCAGGTCTGGGGCCGCAGCAGATCGTCGATGACGGCGGCGATGCCACGCTGCTTATTCACAAGGGCGTCGAGTTTGAAAAGGCGGGCAAGGTGCCCAGCCCCGATACGACGGATAATGAGGAGTTCAAGGAAATCCTCAAGCTGGCCGCGACTTGCTACAAGGCCGATCCGAATCGCTGGCGCAACGTGGCGGCGCAGATGCAGGGGGTCAGCGAGGAGACCACCACCGGCGTGCATCGTCTCTATGAAATGCAGCGCGACGGCACACTGCTTTTTCCAGCGATCAACGTCAATGACTCGGTCACCAAGAGCAAATTCGACAACCTGTATGGCTGCAGGCATTCCCTGGTGGACGGGTTGATGCGCGCCACCGACGTGATGCTGGGAGGCAAAGTCGCCGTGGTCTGCGGCTACGGCGACGTGGGCAAGGGATGCTGCCAGTCCCTGCGCGGCCAGGGGGCGCGGGTGATGGTCACGGAGATTGATCCCATCTGCGCCTTGCAGGCGGCGATGGAGGGATATCAGGTGGTGACGCTGGAAGATGTCGTCGGCAGCGCCGATATTTTTATCACTGCCACTGGCAACCAGAACATCATCACCGCCGGCCACATGGCCAGGATGAAAGACAAGGCGATTATCGGCAACATCGGCCACTTCGACAATGAGATCGACATGGCCGGGCTGAAAAAAACCAAGGGGATCAAGCGCACCAATATCAAGCCGCAATATGACCTCTGGACATTCCCCGATGGGCATGGCGTTTTGATACTCGCCGAGGGGCGTCTGCTGAATCTCGGCTGCGCCACCGGCCATCCCAGTTTTGTGATGAGCAACAGCTTTACGAACCAGACCATCGCGCAAATCGAACTGGCCACGAACAAGGGGAAGTACCAGAACAAAGTCTATGTGCTTCCCAAGCATCTGGACGAGAAGGTGGCCCGCCTGCATCTCGACCAGATCGGCGCTAAATTGACCAAGCTCACGCCGCAGCAGGCTGCATATATTGGCGTGCCGGTCGAAGGGCCGTATAAGGGTGAGAACTATCGCTATTGACCTATGGAGGGCGGATTCGCGCCCTCCATGCTGAGCGAAATAAGGGGGAGGCAAATCGCCATGGCCCAGAACTTCGACAGTTCGATCACCCGGCTGCGCCCCTTTTTCCAGCCGCTCTTGCGGCGCGATCCAAGCGGATTGTCGTGGCTGCCGGCGCTGCTGCGCATGGGTCAGGCCAATCCCGCGTTTGCTAGGGAAATCGCCCACGACTGCGGGCCGCTTTTGCCCTGGGTCACGCGCCAGCGCACGCGCCCTGACCGGGCGCTGCGCACCTTCGGCATTGAATCGGTTGCGTTGGAAGCCTGCTTTGAATACCGGCTGCCGCCGCCGCGGGAATTTTTACAGTTTCTGATCACCCATCCCCATTTATTGAGTTGGCCCAGGGAAGACGATTTGCCCGGGCCGAATCAGCGCCGGCGTGAGGAACTGCTGGGTCATCATGGTTTCGCCGCGGCACGCGCGGCCGCCGCTGAGGCGCTGGCCGAGTTGGAGCGCGTCGGAGCCGCCGGCTCCAATGGAAAGTGGTGGGCGTTTGAGGGATTCACCCATGCGGATTGCCTGCTGGAGACGCCAGCGTTAATTGTCCTTATCGAAGGCAAGCGCACCGAGAAGCTTTCCGCCTCGACGCGCTGGTTTCCGCAGCGCAACCAATTGCTCCGCAGTCTGGAAGTCGCTCGCGCCGTCGCGCGCCAGCGCGAAAAGGAATTCGCCGTCATCCTCCTGGCCGAAGACTTCATGGACGGCATGAGCATCGAGGAAATATTCGGCAGCCTCCCCCACCTGACCCCGCGCCAGCGCTCGGAAATCCTCGACCGCTACCTCGGCTGCGTCACCTGGCGCCAGGCTCTGGCGGAGATTTTCTTCCCCAATACCGTCGAGGACGCCGCGATGAGAATACGGCAAAGTTCTCTTTGGGAAATGCCTCTAGCCGCCCCAATGGTGCAACATGAATTCAAGGGGGATTCGACTTAGAATGCGGGAGAGAAGATTTTCACCGCGAAGAACGCGAAGAAATGCAAGATTCACCACAGAGGACGCAGAGGACACAGAGGTAAGTCAAGATTTAAATTGAATTTGATTTTGGTTTTCCTCTGAGTCCTCTGCGTCCTCTGTGGTGAATCCTTTCTCTTGATTTTCTTCGCGTTCTTCGCGTCTTCGCGGTGGTAATGTCTTTTAAATTTTTATTATGAAATACGCCATCATCATCCCCGACGGTGCGGCGGACGAGCCGCTGCAGGAATTGGACGGTCGAACTCCCATCGAAGCGGCAGATACGCCCAACATGGATCGCGTCGCCCTTTCCGGACGGCAGGGAACCGTGCGCACGATCCCCCAGGGTTTTGAAAGCGGATCCGATGTGGCGATCTTGTGTCTGCTGGGTTACGACCCGCGCGTCTATCACACCGGCCGCGCGCCTTTGGAGGCGGCGGCTCAGCGCATCGCCCTCTCGCCCAGCGACTGGGTCTTTCGCTGTAATCTGGTGACCACTGTCGATGGGATCATGAAGGACCATTCGGCCGGCGGCATCAGCGATAAAGAGGCGCGCGTGCTGCTGAAGGACCTGGCCGCGGCCATCAGCGCTCCCGGCTGGGAGTTCTATCCCGGCGTCAGTTACCGCAACCTCCTGGTCTACCGCGGAAATGAGCCGTTCGATCTGACCACGCGCCCGCCGCATGAAATCCCCGAGGAGGCGATCGCCAGGCACCTGCCGCGCGGAGCGGGGGCGGATATTTTGCGAGCCATGATGGATGCCTCGGCCCGGCTGTTCGCCCACCACGAAATCAACGAGGTGCGCCGCCAGACCGGCCACAACCCCGCCACGCAAATCTGGCTGTGGGGACAGGGGCACGCGCCGGCGTTGCCAAAGTTCGCGGAAAAATTCGGCGTGAAGAAAGCCTGCATGATCACCGGCGTCGATCTCCTGCGCGGGCTGGCTCATCTCATGGGCTGGGACGTGCATGAAGTCGCGGGCATGACCAGTTTTCACGACACCGATTACGCCGAGCAGGGACGCCAGACCGCGGCGATGCTCGATGAATACGACCTGGTCCTCTCCCACATCGAGGCCCCCGATGAGGCGTCGCATCAGGCCGATTACCGCACCAAGGTTGCGGCCATCGAGGAGATCGACCGCCACATCGTCGGCCCGGTGCTGGAGAAATTGCAGTCGTTTGATGAGTGGCGCCTGATGGTCCTCCCCGATCATCCAACGCTCATCTCCACCCGCAAACACGGCTATTCCCCCACCCCCTTCGCCATGTGCGGCGCCGGCGTGGGCGGCATGGTCAAACTCCCCTACAACGAGCGCAACGCCGCCGAGGGAGGCATGTCGATTCCCCAGGGCCATGAGCTGATGGAGTTCTTCCTGCGCGGCGGGGCATAACCAGAGCAGTTACATATCGCATGCGGCGCGTGCTCGCGCCGCATGCGGTCAATCGCACAGCACGTCAATGCACAGAATGTACATGCGGTTGTTTTTCGCGTCGCGGAAGCAGGTGCTGATCGTCCGGCACAGATTCCCCGTGGCCAGCGAGACGTACGGCTCGGTCGTGTACTTGTTCAATTCCACGTCCAGCAGGACGTAATAGTATTCCTTCAGCGAATGATCGGCCCCCTTGGGAGCGGGACGGAACATCACGCCTTTGTTGCGGTGCGGCACGCGATGGTTGCAGATCGTCGAGCTGATCTGCGTCCCGGATTCGTCCATGACGTAGACGCATTCGACATTGTCGTACTGCGGGATGGTCGAGTGAAGAACGTCGTCGAACTCCTCGACGCTGGTGTTGCTCAGCTCGCAAAGAATCTCGTTGAGGATGATATTGAAGCGGCGATGCTGCAGCTTGCGGGCGTTGATCCGATCGATCATGTACGCCTTGTAGCGGCGGGCCAGCGCGTCGATGCGGATCGACGCCTCGGGGCAGGTGAGCGCCCCGGGTTTCTCCGGACGGCCCAGGAAAAACCCCTGCAACAAATCGGCCCCCAGTTCCAGCGCCGTGATGGCCTGCTGCTGGGTCTCGACTCCCTCGGCCACCACCAGCGCCCCGATGCGGCGGGTAAGCTGCACCAGCGATTTGAACGTCTCCTGCTGGTGATAGTCGTTGTCGATTCCCACGATGAGGCTGCGGTCCAGTTTCAGGATGTCCGGCTTGATCATGGGCACGCGGTCGAGGTTGGAGTGGCCCGTTCCCACGTCGTCGAGCACCAGCAGGAATCCCTGGTTGCGGAACGCCTCCATCAGCCGCCTCAGTTTCGCCGTGTCGTCAAAGGCGCTCTCAAGGATTTCCACGGCGACATTGCGCGGATTCAAATTGACCTCGCGCAACTGCTCCAGCAATTCTTCCAGGCAGGCGGGGTTTTGTTCCAGGGCGGAGGCGTTGAAATTCAGGAAGAGAATGAGTTCCTCATGCCGCTCCAGCGCCGCAAACGTGCGGATCGCCGTGATGCGGCACAACTCCTCCATCTGCAGCGTCAGCCCCTCGGCCGCCGCCATGGAAAAGAGCTTGCCGGGAAGAATGATCTGGTGCGCCGCGGCGTTGGCGCCTCTTGCGTCCTCGGAGACTCCCATCGGAGCGGCCCGCGACAGGGCCTCGACGCCGATTAATCCGCGCGAGAGAGCCTCGGCCCCCACCACGGTGCGCTGGCGGGCCGAGAGAATCGGTTGGAAATAGGTGACGACGCCGCTGGTGTCAATAATATCCCGCGCACTGGTTGTGATTGCCCGGTCAGCGCACATATTCTGCCCAGCCTTGCCTAGAACAACATCGCGCGGTCACGCAACCAAATTACGCGCCTAGGCAAGCGCGTCTGTTGCGTGTGTGGTGAAATCATCGACCTGGAGTCCTTCCACTATGAAAGCGGTTCCCACTGTTCTATCGTCGATCTATGTGTAGCACTCAATGCGACTTACTGCTATTTAGCGCCGCGACCGTAGCCGCGGCACGCATTTTACAGCACCGTCATTTGGCAGGTATTTCGTCCTTGGCAAGTTCTAATAATTCAATGGCGTTCAGGCACCATTGCGACGTGGAATTGGTGGATATGTTGCTGATTTCGTCGATTGCCGCAGGCACCTGCGGCCCGTCCACGCGCTGCCACGAGAACGGATCGGTTCCCATGTTTACCAGCGGATTGCCGCCGCTCTGGCCGCCGTGGAGGAACTGGTCCCAGGCCTGCTTGCCCAGTGCGGGGTCCTTCAGGATAAATCCCGCATAGGCGGGCATGCGCGCGTAATCAGACGTCCGCCCGGTGTTCACCGCCCCGCCGATCGCTCGAACCTGCTCCGCCGCGGGCGCCGCCAGGTACTGGCAGTATTGCAGCCACACTTTCTTCCATTGCGGCTCATCGAGCAGCGGGACAAGCTCAAAATTCAATTCCGGCCCGCCAAAGCGCGGCACCAGCGCCTCGCTGCCGACTTCCGGGTGAATCTTGTAGAGCATCTTGGTCGCGGGGTCATATCCAAAGCTCGTGCCGCTGGAGAATACGCCGTGCGGCATGGCCGCCAGCGAATTCACGCCGGCCATGATGTAACCG
>JBEKYH010000349.1:0-5732 GCA_049511115.1 Tepidisphaeraceae bacterium
ATCGCCTTGCTTTGCAATGTCATTGTGCTGGTGCCGCACGTTGGCAAGTCCATCAATGGCGCCCGTCGCTGGCTGCCCCTTGGCCCATTGCAATTTGAGCCTTCGGAATTGGCCAAGTGGGCGGTCGTGTTGTTCCTGGCCTACTGCCTGACCTGCCGGCCGTTTGACCTGGACAAGTTCTTCAAAGGCTTTCTGCCCATGATCGTGCCGGTCGGAGCGATCTGCCTGCTGGTGGTGATTCAGGATTTTGGAACCGCCACCCTCATCGCCCTCTGCGGCCTGTCTATGCTCCTTGCCGGAAAAGTCCGCTGGCGGCATTTGCTGATTACGGTGCCGCCCGCGCTGGCTGGTGGGCTGTGGACGCTCACGCACACTGAATATCGCTGGCGGCGCGTTACGGCGTTTATGAATCCCTACGCGGCCCCTCAAAAGGAGGGATACCACATGATCCAGAGCCTGCTCAGTTTCGCCACCGGCGGCGTCACTGGCCGCGGCCTGGGCAACGGGATTCAAAAGCTCGGCTATCTCCCCGAAGATACGACCGACTTTATCTTCTCGGTCATTTGCGAAGAACTGGGGTTTTTCGGCGCTCTGTTCACCGTCGCTCTGTTCCTGGGGATTATTTACGTCACCTGGCAGGCAGTCACGCAAATTCCCACCGACATCAGCCAGCCGCGCAAGAGTAATTTTGGACGGATGCTCGCCTTTGGCATCGGTTCGATGGTTGGTTTGCAGGCGATGATCAATATCGCCGTGGCAACGGTCAGCGTGCCGACCAAGGGGTTGAGCTTGCCGCTCGTCTCGGCTGGAGGAAGCGGCCTGGTTATTACCGGCGCGGCCCTTGGATTGCTGCTGAGCATTTGCCGGTATGAACTGCTGCCTCTGGAAACAAATTCACAAAGTCCCGCCGCCCCCCTGCCGCAACCGGTCGTTTCCGGGTAGACTCCCTCATTCAGGGAAGACGACCGGGAAGCATGTCCGATGTACCGTTGATAATCATGGCCGGCGGGGGCACTGGCGGCCATTTGTATCCAGGCGTGGCAGTCGCCCAGGCCTTGCGCCTCTCATCGGGTCCTGTCGATATCCTGTTTCTATGCACCGGCCGCGAAATCGACCGGGTGATCCTCGAGCCGACCGGCTTCGAATTCATACCTCAACCCATCGAACGCCTCGCCCATAGCGTCAGCGGCCTGCTGCGCTTCTGGAAAGGCTGGCGCGAAACCAAGGACCTGGTCGCCAAAACACTTAAGCAGCGAAAACCCGCCGCGGTGGTGGGCCTGGGTGGTTATGCGGCGGGAGTAGCCGTCAAACTTGCCGCCGAGCGCGGCATTCCCACGGCAATTTTGAATCCCGACGCCATTCCAGGCAAAGCCAACCAATACCTCATGCGCTATGCGATGGCCGTCTGCTGCCAGTTTGACGTAACCGCCCAGCATGTTTCCGCCGAGAATCGCGGCAAACTGATCACGACCGGCTGCCCCATCCGGCCGGATATTCTGCAACTTCCGCCGCGCGAAGAGGCCGCCGCGCGGCTCATGATCGAACCCAATTTGCAGACGCTCATGATCACCGGCGCAAGCCAGGGGGCCAAGACCGTCAATGAGGCGGCTCTGGAATTATTCAAGACCATCACCCTGCGCGGCTGGCAGGTGCTGCATTTATCAGGCAGAGAACACGCCGAAAGTGTTCGCGCCGGTTATCGGGAGTTGGGCCTGGCGGCGCGCGTGGTGGATTTCACGCCGGCGATGGCCGACGTCTGGGCGGTTTCCGATCTGGCCATCAGCCGCTCGGGAGCAAGCAGTTGTGCCGAGCTCACCGCGTGCGGCGTGCCATCAATCCTCATGCCCTATCCATTTCACAAGGACATGCACCAGCGGGCCAACGCCAAGGTCCTGGCCCACGCCGGCGCGGCAATCTGGGCGGAAGATTTGCGCGATCGCCGCAAAAATGCCGAGACGCTCAAGCCCATTGTCGAGTCCCTTTTGTACGATCTTCCCAAGCGTCAGACGATGGCCGATGCGGCGCGTAAACTCGGACGTCCCGATGCCGCCCGCGCGGTCGCTTCCAAAATCACGCAAATCATCGCTTCGGGCCGATGAAATGACTATCCTTCGGCAACGTCCGTTCTGGGTTGACACCGGACATTTCGTTCCAATTGCCGGAATAATAACTTGGATTTAACTTCCAGTAGGTGTAAGATGGCTGTTGGCATGATGCCGGTGTTGAATGAATCGCGAATGGAGTCGCGTCCCGCCAGCCGCTTTCGCGGCAAACGCGTTCACTTCATTGGAATCGGCGGCTGTGGAATGTGCGGCTTGGCGCGCATGCTCCTCGACGCCGGCGCTATCGTTACGGGCTCTGATTCCCGGCCCGGCGCTGCGGCGCTGGATCTGATCAAGCGCGGGGCGCGCGTATCGCGCGGCCAACTCGGCGAGCTTCTCACACCCGATATCGATCTGGTTGTCCGAACGGCGGCTATTCCCGCGGGAAATGGCGAGTATCTTGCCGCAACGCGGCTCGGCCTGCGGTTGATAAAATATGCCGAAATGCTGGGCATGGTCATGGCCGATTCGCTTGGCGTGGCCGTCGCGGGGACGCATGGCAAAAGCACCACCACGGCCATGATCGGCGTCGCCCTCATTGAATGCGGCGCGGACCCCAGCATCGTCGTGGGAGGAACGGTTCCCCAGCTTGGCGGCGGAAGCCGCAGCGGGGGCGGGCGGGTTTTCGTCGCCGAGGCGTGCGAGTTTGACCGCAGCTTTCACCGCCTGCACCCGACCATCGGCCTGATCACCAATATCGAGGAGGATCACCTCGATTGTTACAAGGACATCCACGAAATCGTCGCCAGCTTCCATGCCTTCGCGAGCCTCGTGCCGCCGCATGGCGCGATCATCGCCGGCGGCGAAGACCTGCGCGTTCAGGACGCGCTCCATCAGGTCCGCGCCCCCATTCAATGGGTCGGCTTTGCGCCGGAAATGAATTGGAGCGTTCGCGTCACGGGAATCCAAGAGGGGTGCTATCGCGGCGATGTGAGCCATAATGGCGAAGTTCTTGGCGAACTGCATCTCAAAGTCGCCGGCAAGCACAATCTTTATAACGCCACCATGGCCGTCGCGGCCTGCGCCGCCTGCGGGATCGACCCGCGGCAGGCGATTGCCGCGGTGAGTAATTTCACCGGCGTGGATCGGCGCATGTCGCAGATGGGCACCATCAACGGTGCGACCGTCGTCGATGACTACGGCCACCACCCCACCGAAATCCGCGCCACGCTTGCGGCGTTGCGTGAGCGCTATCATCCGCGCCGGCTGCTTTGCGTATTTCAGCCCCACCAGCACAGCCGCACGCGGTTTCTGCTGGAGGATTTCGCCACCAGTTTTGCCCAGGCGGATTCAACGATTGTCCCTGACATTTATTTCGTGCGCGACACGGAAGCCGAACGGCAACTGGTCAGCAGCGCGGACCTCGTCCAGCGCATTCAGGCGCACGGCCGCGAAGCGGTGCATATCCCGGAATTTTCCAAAATCGTGACCCATCTCCGCCGCATAGCCGGGGAGGGCGATCTTGTGGTGACTCTGGGCGCGGGAAATGTCTGGGAAATCGGGCGGGATTTAGTCGAACCCCCAATCAAATCGAGTTGAATCGGTAAGTTCAAGTCGATCCAGTTGCAGCCGGGCCAACATGCGGCGATGATGCGCCGGGAAGAGCAATGAAGCTGGCAGAAGCACATCCCTTTACCGGACTTGAACGGATCGTCACCGAAAACGAGCCGCTCGCTCCGCACACTTGGTACAAACTCGGCGGCCCGGCGCGCTGGTACGTCCGCCCGCAATCCATTGAAGATCTTCAGGAAGCCGCCACGCGCTGCGCCGAAGCTGACATCCCCATTTATGTGCTGGGCCTCGGAGCGAATCTGCTTGTGTCCGACGAAGGCGTCTACGGCGCCGTTTTCCGGCTGGACCACGAGGTCTTTCGCCGCGTAAACCTAAACGGCACAACCGTCGAAGTCGGCGCCGGCGCGGATATGCAGAAGCTCGTGCTCCGCACCGTCCGCGCCGGTTTGAGCGGCATCGAATGCCTCGCGGGAATTCCCGGCACCGTCGGCGGCGGTCTGCGCATGAACGCCGGCGGAAAATTCGGCGACATTGGGGCCGTGGTCAGTTCTGTCCAGGTTTCTGGCCCATCGGGGCCGGTCTTTACGCGCACCAAGGACGACTTGGTTTTTGATTATCGCCGTTCGAATATCACATCCACATTCATCCTCGGCGCGACGCTGGAGTTGGAAGAGGACGATCCCCAGCGGATCATGGCCAAGACCAAGGAAATCTGGATGTATAAGCGGAACAGCCAGCCGCTCAACACCAAAAACGCCGGCTGTATCTTCAAGAACCCGCGCGGTCTCAGTGCCGGAGCGTTGATCGACCAGGCCGGCCTCAAGGGCCTTCGCGTCGGCGGCGCCGAAATCAGCAGCAAGCACGCCAACTTCATCGTCGCCCACCCCGGCTGCCGCGCTGAGGAAGTCTTCAAGCTGATCAAACTGGTCCGCGAGCGCGTCTACGACAAGCACCAGCTCCAGTTGGAATCCGAAGTAAAAGTCTGGGGGCTACGCGAAGACTGAGCCGCATTTCCCCCGCCCCGGTAGTCCGGAGGAGGGTCGGGGAGGGGGCTCTTCGAGAATCGCGCCAAGATTGAGAAAGTTGTATGAAAGTCACCGTCCTACGCGGCGGCCCCAGTGCCGAACGTGAGATCAGCATGATCAGCGGCAATGCCGTGGCCGATGGTTTGCGCTCGATGGGCCACGACGTTTTCGTCAGCGATGTCTCCCCCACCGATCTTTCCGGCCTCGATCATCCGGCGGATGTGATCTTCCCCGTTCTGCACGGCCAATTCGGCGAAAGCGGCGAGCTCCAGGAAATCATGGAGGCTCGCCATCTGCGTTTTGTCGGCAGTTCTTCCGCTGCCTCGCGCCTGGGCATGGACAAAGTGCAGACAAAGAAAGCGTGGGAGCGCGCCGGCTTGCCGACGCCGGCTTATCGCGTTGTCCGCCGCGGCGAAGAAGTGCTCGCCGCCCCGGCGTCGTGCGTGGTGAAGGCGATCAGCAGCGGCAGCAGCATCGACGTTTATGTCTGCAAGGCCCCCGTCGAGTTGCCCGCACAGGCGCATGAAGCGGTGAAAAAAGTTCTCTCGCGCCACGAAGCGGCTTTAGTGGAACAGTACATCGACGGCGTAGAATTGACGGTGGGCCTGCTGGAGGAACAACCTCTCGCCCCTATCCGCATTGTTCCCAAAGGCGAGTTCTTCGATTTCAACGCCAAGTACAAAGCGTCCGATACGGAGCACCGCTTCGATACGGGACTACCCGCCGAGGTCGTGGATGCCTGCCGCAAGCTTGCCAAGGAAGCCAACGACGTAGTCGGCGCTCGCGACCTTGCCAGAATCGATATCATGCTCGACCGCGAGAACCATCCCTTCCTGCTCGAAATCAACACCCTCCCCGGCTTCACCCCCAAAAGCCTCCTCCCCGAAGCCGCCCGCCACAGCGGCATAGAATTCGGCCCGCTGGTAGACCGGCTCGTCCGCCGCGCGGCTTTTCGATCATAAGCACTCGTATTGAACGCTGCGCCGCTGGGATTTGCTGGGCTGATACGTTCAGGTCATGCACGCCAAAGGCGGCTGAATCGGCGTGCATCGACCTGCATGCTGTGGAGCGTCAGGAGGCTCGTAATCCTTAG
>JBEKYH010000350.1:0-5713 GCA_049511115.1 Tepidisphaeraceae bacterium
GCTCGGGGTGCATGGGATCAAGAATCTCCACGGACTTGGCCGGCGTTGAAAGGGTCACCCATCCGTCCACAGGATTGCCGCCGCGATTGGCGATGAAGTAGTGATAGCCATGTTCATGGGTGCGGCGGATGAATTGCAACCCCAGATCGAGCATCGGCTCACGCTCCACGCCGGCCACAGCCAGCATGGAGTTTACATTCCGCCCGACCCAGAAATATCCCTTGCCAACCGGCGTCCCCTGCGGCGCGGCGCTCACGTCGGAACCGGGAAGCTGAATCCCGCCAGTCTCCTGCCCCAGCTCCGCGCGCCGCGCGTCCAGTTGGCTTAGCCCTGGCACATCCGTCGGCAAGCCATCCTGGAAAACCACCGTCGCCCCGGCCTTGGCCAGGTTGACCAGCGCCTCCATCGTTTCCGGCGGCATCAGTTTGCATGGCGGAACTACAATCGCATGATAGATTGCCCCGCCGGTGGTCAGCGCGCCGTTTTCAAACTTCACATTGGCAAGCTGCGCGTCGGAGATGTAGTCAACGCCGAAACCGCGCTTCTGCAGCGCCGTGGCCGTTTCATAAAACGGCGTGCCGCGCATCCACTGCCCGCCGATGACGAACCCAATCAGCGGCGTGCGCGTGATCGGCGTCTGCCAGATGTCGTTGACGGGGAAATAAAGCAGCACGTCATTGGACGGCTTGCCCGATTGCAAAATGGATTGGCATCGCGCCACGTAGGCCGTGTAGGCGGACATGTCATGCCACAGGCCGCCATTGGGGTTGAAATCCACCGAAGCATAAAACAGCCAACCCGGCCAGGGCGCATCCTCCGGCGAGTAGGCCATGCCGTGAAAGAGCATGTGATTGATGCCCGAGAGCAGCAGGTAATCCGCGACCGGCTTTACATCGGCGAAGGAAACCTGGAAGTGCTGCCCGAGCCAGGTGAATGATTCGCTGGAGGCGATCTGCCGCCCGACGACGTGCGCGGCCGAGGAGGCGAACTTGTTCATGGGGAAATTCCCATCGGCCGCCGCCTCATCGGCTGAGCCGAATGTCTCGGTCTCGGGCATATCCGCCAGGCCGTACAGATCCAGCGTATTGGCGGGCGCGCCATGAGCCTGCTCGCGGGCCAACATGCCGTGCGCATGGCACCAATCGATCCAGCGTTGCACATAGGCCATATGCAGATCGGCCATGGTCTGGCGGTAATCGTTAATCACGCGAACATTTTGTTCGGGTGTGGTGTCGCCGAAGAAAGCGGGAAGCTGATCACGCAGGTCATATCCGCGCAGGGCTTTGAACTTATCGAACAGATCGTTGGTCCAATCGCCGACGTATTCGTAGGAGTCGTGGAATTGCGCCTGCGGCATCACGCCTTTGTAATTGGCAAACGCTTTGTCGAAGCCGGCCAGATAATCATCCATCGACTTGACGGAAAACGGGTCCTGGACGTTGCCTTCGCCGCCGGGCGCGGGGCGCTTCACCTTCATGGCCGGCCCGCTCTGGACGATCGCATAGATCACCCATGTGCCTGCTGGGGCGTCCCAATTCAGCGTCGTTCCGTTGACTTGACGGGTGAGGTCGATCTTCTGCCCATCGGAGGAATAGGCCATGACGGTCGCGATGCGCGGCGGCGCGCTATCGACGGGGATGCCGGAGGTCAATGCGTTGATATTCCGCTGCGCCTCGGAGGTCGTCGGGCCGACGGCGACTCCACCGCCGCGCTGTTCTCGCGGGGGATTGGTGAACGTATGCGAAAAGTTCGTTCCCCCGGCGACTTCAAATCGCTGGCCGGAATCCGTGGACGACGCATCGTCGACCGACACATTCGGCCCCCCCATTGGCCAGCCGGTGCCGGTGGTCATGTCCATGCCCATTCCCAGGCGCTGGGTCTCGCTGCCGGTCCAGGCGAGCATGTCCATCCACTTGGGGGAGAGGAAATTGATGTAGCGGCTTTCGTATCCGTAGGCGCCGTAGATGGGGCAAATCTCCACGCCGCCGATGCCGGCGTCGTGATACTGCTGTAGAATCCGCGTGATGTTGGGTTGATCGACCGCGCTCCCCATCCACCACCAGCGCGTCCATTGCTGATTCAATTGCGTAATCGGCGGCCAAGCCAGGGCATCGTTATCCGCCGCCGCGGCCGGTCGCGCAGGCATCGCTCCCCACGCCAATGCACAAAGACAAACCAACCCAGATACGCCGCCAATGTTTCGCCGCCGCGCCATGAATTCCTCCGCTTGGTCGTAAGGCCGAACCATAGCCCACGCGGCATAGCGCCGCAAGGCGAGCCACGCACCAAAGGACTGAGGACTGAGGACTGAGGACTGAGAGACAGAAAATGCGGAACAATTCTTGGTCTTCGACTTTTGGCTCAGTCCTCGGCCCTCAGTCCTCAGTCCTTTGCCTCCCGGAGCGTTCGCCTCCCTCCCACCACACTGCTACTATGCTGTCGATGTCCGAATTGATTGACTCAGCGCTGGTCTGCTCACGATGCGGGCAACCCTTGTCTCCCGACGACCTGGCTTGTCCGGCTTGTGGACTGTTCGTTCACCTTGCGGAACTACACGAGCTCTCGCGGCAGGCCCAGGTGATGGAGGCCCACGATCCGCGGGCCGCGGCGCAGATTTGGCGCGAGTGTTTGGCGCTCATCCCGCAGGACAGCCCGCAGACGCAGATGCTCAGCGAGCGCATTGCCATGCTGGAGGGTGGGGTATTACCGATCGCGGCTGCGGGTTCTCCTCCGCGTGCCGAGCCGGCGCCCTGGACGTGGCAGGGCGCCCTTCTGCGCACCGGCGGATCGATGCTGGTCAGCATCCTGGTGTATGGCTACTTCATCAATTGGGAGTTTGCGGTCGGGTTTGTATTGCTGATCCTGGTTCACGAAATGGGTCACGTCCTGGCCATTCGCCACTACGGCATCCTCGCCGCGCCGCCGCTGTTTCTGCCGTTCGTCGGGGCGGTCATCACCGTGCCGCGCCTGCGCAACGCGCAGGAGGAGGCCATCGTCGGCATCGGCGGGCCGGTGCTGGGAACCGTCGGGTCACTGGCCTGTTTTGCCCTCTACGGCCTGACCCACCATGAAATTCTGTTGCAATTATCATTCTTCGGATTCTTCCTCAATCTTTTCAACCTGCTGCCCGTGCCACCGCTGGACGGCGGGCGCGTGACGGCGGCCATCAGCCCGTGGATTTGGCCGGTCGGTTTGCTCGCCTTGATCGCTCTGGCGGTGGTCATCCGCACCAGCCCCATCATGATCCTGGTAATTCTGTTTTCCCTGCGGCGGCTATGGAATACATTTCGAAATCGAGAGCGTTTTTCCAGCTATTACCAGATTCCCCGCTCGGCATCCTGGGCGATTGGCTGCGCGTATCTTCTGCTGGTTGGGCTGCTGCTGGGAATGTTCCTCTACACGCAATTCCTAGGCGCCGGATGGCAATAAAGAACGTCAATCCGGTTCCCAGCGACAGCAGCGCCCGCAATGGCAACACATACCGATCATGTACCTGCGTCGGCACATATGGCATCACCGCCGCCAATGAGGTTAATGCGATGGGTAATATCACCACGCGCATTCGCCAGGACGCCCAAAGCCCCGCCAAGCCGAGGACGGTCAGAATGATATTGAACGAAGTTCCCGCGCGGGACGGCTCGCCGAAGAACAAATACGCCGCCCGGCTAACGCTGCGGCGACAGATTCCGCCGGGATCGGCGCTGATTTCCTGCACAAACCGCGTCCGGCAAAGATCGGAATAGCGAGCCTCGCCGAAGGCCAGAAGCGTTTGTCGTTCGCCGGGGTTTTCCGAAGGATGATCCTGTAACGCCGCCATCGTCATCCACCCCGTCGCGCCCGGCTCATTACCCAGCCACAACTCCGTGTACAGATTCCCGCGCACGAATATGAGCTGGTTGAAGCGGAGGTAATTGCGTGCGGTCCAGGGCAAAAGCGTCAGCAGTAAGGCGATCGTGCCGATTGTGACGCCATGAACTCGTTTGCGATTTGCCGCAATCACAAGCATCACCGGCACCGCGAGTACATAAGCCGCGTTGGTCAGCAGCAACAGCCCGATTCCAACGCCGAGCCACGCGAATCGCCCGGCGCGGAATGGCTGCTCAGCGATCCATACGCACGCGATCAGCAACCAAAGAAAAATCGCCAGGGCCAGAGTGTTATCCCAGCAGAGCATGGCAGTCTGGAGAAAAACCGGGCTGAGCATGAAAATGACTGCGGCCAGCACGCCGGCCAAATCGCCCAGCATCCGTCGGCCGAGCCAAAAGATTGCCGTGCCCGCGAACGCGCGGCAGGCGAGATTGAAGAGCAGAATCGCCAGAATCGCGGCATGAGATCGAACGCCGAGAAAGTGATAAGTCGCGCCCACGATTGCCGGATAGACCGGCGGGCACCAACTGCTCGCCGGCGCGGCAGGTCCGCTGAGAAAGGGGGTCAGACCCCCTTCTCCGTTGGCGAGGTGAATGCCGACGCGCTCCTCTTCGGAGAACGCCCCGACCGGTGTGAACCAGCCGGAACTCAGATAGACTAATCCGGTGGCGAATCCAATCGCCAAAACAAGCGCCGGGAGAAATGAACGCTGGGGCGCAGAGGCGCTGAGGTAGGAAAGACGAGAAATACTAAAAGCAACTCGGGAATTTCTCCGCATCTTCTTTCTCAGCGCCTCTGCGCCTCAGCGTTCATTCCGCTTTTAATTCTGTAAGGCCGCGCACCACGGCAGCCACCAATATCTATCGGACCCTCATGGAATCGAATTCAATCCCCTGCTAAGATTCGCACATGGTTCGCCGCTTCCCATTCCTACTGGCCCACCGTTAGCTGCGCCGGCCTGCGCGCATGTATCCCGCTTGGTTTTGAATTTCAGCCTTGTTCTCTCAACCGGAGTTTTTCCGATGCCTGACGCCACCGATGCCGTTGCTTCGCCGCTGGTTCGCCGCCTGGAGGAGATGCGGCTGCGCCATCAGTCTTTGCAGGAATCGCTCAATGATCCTGATGTGCTCAATAATCACCAGAAAGTGACGCAGGTAAGCAAGGAGGTCGGCAAGCTGTCGCCGGTGGTCACCAAATACGAGGAGTTCCGCAAGACGACCGCCGCGATCAAGGAGTTGGAGGAAATGGCGGCCAATCGCACTGACGCGGAGATGGCCGCCCTGGCTGCGGGTGAACTTGCCGAAACCCGCGCAGCGGCCGAGCAATTATGGAAGAATCTGAAACTCGATCTGGTCATGGCCGACGAAGAGGAGGTCGATTCCTTCTTCCTGGAAATTCGCGCCGGCACCGGGGGCGACGAGGCGGGCCTGTTCGCGGGCGACCTGTTTGAGATGTACAGGCGATATTGCGCGATGCACAATTGGCGCATGGAAGTCAGCGATTTTTCCCCCAGCGAGCGCGGCGGATTCAAGGAGATCATCGTCCACATCCAGGGCGACGGCGCGTATCGCCATCTCCGCTACGAAGCCGGCGGGCATCGCGTGCAGCGCGTCCCCGAAACCGAATCCCAGGGGCGCATCCACACCAGCGCCGCGACGGTGGCGGTGCTGCCGGAACTGCCGGACGTGAAGATCGACATCAATCCCAAGGACATCGAAGAGTCCGGCTGCCGCGGCGGCGGTCCCGGCGGGCAAAACGTGAACAAGGTCGAGACCGGCTGGCGAATCCTGCACAAGCCGTCGGGCCTGTGGTTTAAGATGACCGAACACAAGAGCCAGGCCCAGAA
>JBEKYH010000351.1:0-5649 GCA_049511115.1 Tepidisphaeraceae bacterium
GTAGGCACGCTGATAGCCCAGAGCTTTCTCGAAGAACTGAGCGGCAGCCTCGCAGTCGGATACGTGCAGTTCGGGAAACATGGCGTTGAACATTCGGTGCTCCCGTTGGGGGATAAATACCGTTTTTTCTTCAGACAACGGAACGTTCCAGTTTAGATCGGCCCAACTGATGCGGGATCACTTCGCCGCTTCGACGCCGATCTTCAATTCCTTCACTGCCACCCCGTCGCTCCAGGTGCCCATGAAGCGCTGCTGCGGCGTATTGCCCAGGGCGTACGGGGCGTTTTTGCCATAGAACGCGTCGTCGGTGAGGGCGTCGAAGAGTTTCCAGACGCCATAGTAATCCAGGGCGGTCAGGGAGTTTTGTTCGACGTGTTCGCGGACGGCGGCGCGGATCGGGCCGACGGGTTGGGCGGGTTGATCGGAGGCGGACAGGACCGCGATCGCCACCGGGGCCATGTGGTCGGCGACCAGGGGCGGGGTGCCGTGGTTGTCGGAGACGAGGGTGACGAAGTCCTTTTTTGCAGGGGGGATTTGCTGGAGGGCGGTGAAGATTATTTTGCCGGGGGCGATGCCGGCGATGCGATCTTGATCGCCGACGATGACCAGGGCGAAGGTCGCGGGGTCAATGTTGGAAAGATCGCCACCCAGCGGCGGGCCGCCGGGCTCGACGCAGCAGATGGCCTTGGGGATCGGCAGGTTTTCGTGGGCTGCCAAGGCGGCGAGGCTGGCGGTGATAATGCCGCCCATGGAGTGGCCGACGATGGCGACGTGATTAAGTTCGGGGCGAACATGCGAGCCGGTTTGCAATTCGGCGAGGGCGGCTTTCACGGCGGCGATGGTGTTGGGAACAAAATCGGCCAGGGGCGTCGTTTCGGCGGCCTGATAGCGGGGATAGATAACGATGTTCCCGCGGCGGACGATGTGGGTGATCCAGGCGCCGTAGTCGTTTGGGTTCATCGCGCTCCAGCCGTGATTGAAGATAATCAGCGGCGCGGATTTGGGAGCGGGATCGGCAGGCTCGAAAATCCAGAATTCGGAGTTGCCTTCGCCATAGCGGTGGGCGGTGATTTTTGCGGAGGCGTAGTCAGTGCCGCCGGGACCGGAGGCGGGTTGCGGTGGGGGAGTGGCCGTAGTGTCGGGAGCGGCGGATGCTGTGGAGGCCGCGAGGAGTACGATGGTGCAGAGGAGGAGGAGATATTTTGGCATAGCTTGCAATGGGTTGTGACCGCGTGCAATGATAACTGCGCGGCGGCGGGGATTGCCAGCGCGAACCCCACCCAGCCCTCCCCCGGATTACGGCTCGACGTAGCTCGCCGCAGGCCGGGGGAGGGCTGATAACCGGGGGGAAAAAGAACCCTCACCCTAACCCCCCTAACCCTCTCCTTGAGTACATGGAGAGAGGACCAGAGGGGGCCAGAAGCGACGCCGCGTCTTCACATTTATTTCATGTAACATCTCTATCTTAGGGAGAGAACATAACGTGCGGAGTTGTCACTATTTCTGGATTTGAGGAGCTTTCATATGCGGTTTTCGAATTTCGTATTCGCGGCGACGCTGGCCGTTTCGGCCGGCGGGTTGCGCGCTCAAACGGCTGCGCCAGCGGCGCCGGATGCGGCGGCCAGTGGTCCTTATAAGGTGCTGGCGGATACCAAGGTGGGCGGCGAGGGCGGGTTTGATTATGTCGATTGCGATTCGGTCGGACGAAAGTTGTATGTCGTCCGGAGCGGGCGCGGGACGGGCCGCATTTCGACGTATGACCTGGATACGCTCAAGTTGCTGAAGGAGATTCCGGCCAATGGCGGACACGGCGTGGCGGTGGACCCCAAGTCGGGCCACGGGTTTGCCAGCAGCAATCCGGTGGTGATGTTTGACACGACGACGTTGGAGCCGATCAAGTCGATTCAGGTTGAGGGGAGTCCGGACGGACTATTTTACGAGCCGTTCAAGCAGCAGATTTATATTTTGAGCCATAGCGCGCCGAACGTGACGGTGATCAACGCGTCGGATGGGTCGATTGCCGGGACGATCGACCTGGGCGGGGCTCCGGAGGAGGGACAGAGCGACGGGCTGGGGCATGCGTACATTGACGTGGAGAGCGGCGATAATGTTGCGGTTGTGGATTGCGCGACGCTGGCGGTGACGGGGCACTATGACATTTCGGCCTCGGGGACCGGGCCGGCGGGATTGGCGATGGATGCGAAGAATCGCATCATCTTTTCGTATTGCCGCACGCCGAATGTATGCGTCATCCTCAATGCGGATACGGGCAAGGTGCTGACCACGCTGCCGATTGGCGTGGGGTGTGACGCGGCGGAGTTTAATCCCGATACGCTGGAGGCGTTCAGTTCGCAGGGGGACGGAACGCTGACGGTCATCAAGGAAAACAGCCCGACGGATTTTGCGGTTGAGCAGACGGTGAAGACCAAGACGGGGGCGAAGTGCTCGACGCTGGACGCCAAGACGGGGCATGTGATTCTTACGACGACTGACTACATGGCTCCGGCGACGCGGCCGGCCGGCGCGGCGGCGGGTGGTGGGCCTGGTGGTGGACCAGGCGGGCCGGGTGCTGGTCCCGGTGGCGGCGGGCCGGGCGCTGGGCGGCGCGGCGGTCGCGGCCGCGGACGCGGAACGCCGGTTCCGGGATCGTTCCAGCTTATCGTGGTTGGGAAGGATGCGACGACCTGATCTAACGATATCGCAAATTGATTCTCGACGACCGCCCCCCGGATCCCCCATGCCGGGCGGGCGGTTTTTTTTGGCAGGGGGCGCGAATAGATGTGGGCGGATTTTTGTGGCAAACCAGCGGGTAGGACTGAGGGCCGAGGACTGAGGACTGAGATCAAAGACAAAGAGCACTTTGTCTTTGCCTGTCTCTCAGTCCTTGGCCCTCAGTCCTCAGTCCTATTGCCTCCTAAGCGATAATCTTGTCATACATCCCGCCATACACGATTGCCCTCACGCGATCGCGCTTGAAGAAGTCATGGGGGAAACCCAACTCGACGTGGCTGGCCTCATCAAGCTGTTTCAGATGATCCGGCCCCAGTTGCAGGTCCGCGCTGGCCATATTGTCCTGGAACTGGGCGAATTTCCGCGCCCCGATGATCGGGATCACCGGCTGCGGCCGATAGCGCAGCCATGCCAGCGCGACCTGGGCCGGGCTTGCCTCCACCTGCGCGGAAACGGATTTCAGCGCGGCGACGATGCGCTCGGTGCGCGCCGGGTCAGGCCGGAACTGCTGCATTGATTCATTGGAGAGGCGCGCATCCTGCGGCGAGCCGCCCTGGTATTTTCCCGTCAATACGCCGCCGGCCAGGGGCGACCAAGCCGTCACCCCCACGCCCAATGCCGCAGCCATGGGGAGCAACTCGCGCTCCGGCGTGCGCTCGGCCAGGCTGTATTCAATTTGCAGTCCGATAAACGGCGACCAGCCGCGCAGCTCGGCGATGGTGTTGAATCGCGCGATCCACCACGCCGGCGCGTCGGATACTCCGACGTACAAAACTTTTCCCTGCCGCACCAGATCATCAAACGCCCGCACGACCTCCTCCAGCGGAGTGATCTGGTCCCAGATATGCAGCCAATACAGGTCGATGTAGTCGGTCTTCAGCCGCTTCAAGCTGCCTTCGACGGCGGTGAACATGCTCTTGCGATGGTTGCCCGCCGCGTTGGCATCGTTGCCCGGCATGGCGTTGGTGAACTTGGTGGCCAGCACGATCGAGTCGCGGTGGCCCTGCATGAATTCGCCGAGAAACGTCTCGCTGACGCCGTTGGTGTAGACATTGGCCGTATCGATGAAATTCCCGCCCGCTTCGCGATAAGCGTCATAAATCTTACGGGATTCATCCTTGCTCGACCCCCAGCCCCAGTCCTCGCCGAAGGTCATGGTTCCCAGTGAGATCTCCGAGACGCGCAGGCCGCTGTGGCCGAGAAGGCGGTAACGCATGGCAGGCTCCTTCGTTCGTTTTTAGATTAAAAGCGCAATGGGAGTTCTTATGCGCGCCCGGCGTTAGAGTCAAACCTTCACGTGATCTTCAAACTGCCATTATCGATCCACGTGAATCGCCTTTGCCACCGCATCAAGCAGGGCTTTGTCGCCCAAATTCAGCAGTCCGGGCTTTTGAAGCTGCAGCGTAACAGCCATATGGTTGGGAAAAACAGAACAGATGACCATGTCCGACTCGATGGCCGGCCCGTCGTCAGTCTGCATTTGGAAGGTGCCATCAATTTCCACAGCGCGATTTCCGTCCAGGCTCGCGTCTTTTGCTCGAACGTCAACATTCCCAAAAATCACTGAGCCCATGCCGCTGTTTGTAAAATAATCGGCCGCCGAAGAAAGCTGCCGCAAATGCACACAGTAGATGATGAGCTTGCGCGGCGCAAACTGCGTCGCACTCGCCTCGGGCTCCTGGGCGACCGCGCGGGCCACCGGGTAAAAGTCCCTGGGGTTGGGGCTGATGTCCCACGTCGCCGGCAGGCGAAAGTGCACGCCGCCGTACGATTGCACGGGTCCCAGGGCCACATTTCTCGCACCTGGAATGATCGTTTGGTCTACCAGCGAGGCCAGGCCCACCGCGCCGAGCAGAACCAGCCACATCACGCCCTGCATGGCAGCGTATCGGGCGCGGGTGTACTCGCCGGGTTTGGCCATGGCAGCATTCTCAATGGCTCGCCGGAGCCGTCAAGGAAGGGGATCGCGCGCCGGCGGCGGGCGCGAGTGAACGCAGGTGAATGGCCACCAGGGTCAGGTCATCGTCCAGTTCCTGCTCGCCGCGAAATTGGCCGACCGATGCGGCAACCGCGCCGATCATTTGTTCGGCGCTCTGTGCATGGCCCGTGAGCGCCTGCATCAAACGCACGACGCCATATCGCTCGCCGGTCGGCCCGCGCGAATCAGGCACGCCATCGGTATACAGCAGCAAGCTGGCAGCATCCGGCAGAGGAACGCGCCGCGTCGGATAGACGACATTCTTCTCCACGCCCAGGACCAGCTCTCCCTCGACATCGAGCTTGCTGACCTTGCCGTTGACCGCGATCAGCGGCGCGGGGTGGCCCGCGCTGGCGATTTCCAGAATTCCCTTTTCAAAATCAAGCGTCAGCACCAGCATGGTCACAAACTGCCCGTGAAACATCTGCGAGGTAAGCTGGCGATTCACCTCCGACAGCGCCGGCCCCGGTTCAGGCGTGCGGGCCATGGTGTTGCGCACCAGAAGCTGCGTGGTGGCCATGAGAAAAGCGGCCGCCATTCCGTGGCCGGTCACATCGCCGATGACCACGACGTACCGCCCGTCCGGCAAATCGAACCAGTTGTAAAAATCGCCGCTGATGTGACTGGCCGGCTGATTAATCGCCGCGATATCCAACTGCCGCGGCGCCGACGCCGCATCCGGCAGCCATTGCTCCTGGATTCGCCGCGCCTGCGTCAGCTCGCGGGTCAGCACCTGATGCCGCACGCGCTCGACGCGCGATTGCACGCGGATCATCTGCACCGCCGTAGAGATCAGGATCGCCGCGATGGCCACCGCGACGCATCCGGCCCAGGCGACCGCCCGCTTAAAAAGAGTGTTGACCTGGGCATCAATGTTCGACAACGGGTCCGACAGCATCAGCGTCCATTCCTCGTCGGCGACCTTCACGGGTGTGAGCGTT
>JBEKYH010000352.1:0-5644 GCA_049511115.1 Tepidisphaeraceae bacterium
GCCTTTTGGTCCGCCGTACCAGCAACTTGAAAAATCTTGAAGGGCTAAACGCGGAAGCCGTAACTGGTGATCTGCGTGACGCTGCGTCACTGGAAAGAGCTATGCAGGGCTGCGATGTCGTTTTTCACGTCGCCGCTGATTACCGATTGTGGCTTAAAAATCCGGATGAGATGTACCGGTCGAACGTGGAAGGTACGCGCGCCATTCTAGAAGCCGCGCGTAAGAATAAAGTCCGATGCGTCGTCTACACCTCGAGCGTTGCCACCATCGGCTTTACGGGCAACGGTCGTCCCGCCGACGAAGATTCGCCCGTAGCGCTCGCCGACATGATTGGCCACTACAAGCGTTCTAAATTCATGGCCGAACAAGTAGCGCTCGAAGCCGGCCGTAACGGCCTGCGCGTGGTCACCGTCAATCCCACCACTCCCGTCGGTGAGCAGGACATCAAACCCACTCCGACCGGCCGCATCGTCCTCGACTTCCTGAAAGGCAAGTTTCCCGCCTATGTCGAGACTGGACTAAATCTTGTCGACGTCCGCGAATGCGCGCTCGGTCACATCGCCGCGATGGAAAAAGGCGAGACTGGTGAGCGTTACATTCTTGGGGGCGAAGATCTGACGCTCAAACAAATTCTGGATAAGCTCGGCGCAATTTCCGGCTTGCCTTCGCCCACGGTGAAGCTCCCATATTTTGTCGCTTACGCTGCCGGTTTCGTCGATGAGAATTTCTCCGGACGCTTGCTCGGCCGCGAGCCGCGAGCCACCGTGGAAACTGTCCGCATGGGAAAGAAAAAAATGTGGGCCAGTTCCGCAAAAGCCGAGCGCGAACTCGGATGGAAACCTTTGCCGGCAGACAACGCCCTGCGCCGTGCCGTAGAGTGGTTCCGGGCCAACGCCTATGTTTAATACGGTTATCGTCGCGGCGCTGGAGCGCGAAGTTCAGCCGCTGATTAAGAAGTGGAAACGTGTCACTCACCAGTACGATGGCCGCACTTTCACTTTCTTCGAACAGGGCGAAACCTCGTTAGTTTGCGGCGGAATCGGAATGCAAGCCGCTCGCCGCGCCGCGGAAGCCGCCGTCACCCTGTACCGCCCCGCTCTCATAAAGTCGGTCGGCTTCGCTGGCGCTCTCGATCCGTCGCTGCACGTCGGCGATCTTTTTTCGCCCTCGCTTATACTTGATTCGCGCGATGGCAGCCGCACGCAACTGGAGGGCAACGACGGAACTCTCGTCACATTCATGGAAGTCGCGGGAGTTGCTCAGAAATCCAAACTAGCTCTTGCCTACGCCGCCCGAGCTGTAGATATGGAAGCAGGCGCTGTAGCCGCATCCGCGGGTGCTCACGGTATCGCTTTCGCCGCAATCAAAGTAATCTCGGACGAATTCGATTTCGAGATTCCCGGCGGTTCCTCGTTCATCAATGCAAAAGGCGAATTCCAAACGGGAAAGTTCGTGTTGTTCGGCGCTCTGCGGCCTTGGCTCTGGCCACGTATCGCCGTCCTGGCCCGCAACAGCGGCAAAGCCGCGCGCATACTTGCGGCCCATTTAAGATCGGGCCAAAATGAAGCCTCGACCTTAACGCGATCTGTCTCGTCTACCACGGCGCCGACTGGAGGACACAACTGAACTTCTTCCGCTCACCTACATACAGCGACGTTGGTCTTGGTATGAAGCTAAATAGAACTGAACTCATCTAAGAATCAGGACTGAATGGCCCTTGCCGATCAAACCGCAATCAGCAATTCGACAGGATCAATCCCTAGAAACATGCTGGCCGCGGTTTACCGCGGGGTAAACGACGTCCGCCTTGAAACCGTCCCCGTTCCGCAAATCGGTCCGGGAGAGCTTCTTCTGCGGGTTCACACTTGCGGAGTCTGCGGTACCGACCTCAAGAAGATCGCCACTGGCTCTCATTCTGCTCCGCGCATCTTTGGGCACGAAACTTCTGGAGAAGTAGCCGCCGTCGGGGCTGGAGTCCGGAAGTTTGCTCCGGGCGACCGTGTCGTCGTCTTCCATCACATCCCCTGCCGCGAATGCTATTACTGCCAGCATCAAACCTTTGCCCAGTGCCCAATCTATAAGAAGGTGGGCTGCACCGCCGGTTTTGAGCCTTCTGGCGGCGGCTTCGCCGAATATGTCCGTGTGATGGATTGGATTGTCGGGCAGGGAACCGTCCGGATTCCGCCTCAGGTCTCTTTCGAGCAAGCTTGTTTCGTTGAGCCCGTCAACACCTGCATGAAGGGCATTGAGGCCCTGCACCTTCACGCTGGTGAAAGCACACTGGTCATCGGACAAGGTCCCATCGGCATCATATTGAGTATCCTGGCGGCCAAGACCGGGGCCACGGTTATTACTTCCGATTTGTACTCCGAGAGGCTTAAAATAGCTAAAAGCCTAGGGTTACAGAATACGGTTGACGCGTCGCAGTATGACGTGGTGCAAACGGTGCGGGAAAAAACCCGGGGGCGCGGTGCCGACGCCGTTATTTTGGCTGTCGGCAATAACGGTTTGATCCGGCCCGCGATGGATGGTGCCCGTCCAGGTGGCCGAGTGCTATTGTTTGCGCAAACGCAGCGGGGTGAAGTAATTATCGATCCCGCAGCCATCTGTGTGGACGAGAAGTCGCTGGTCGGGTCATATAGCGCATCTATAGATCTACAGGAACAGTCAGTTCGATTTGTGATGGACCGGGAAATGGATCTGGAGCGGTTGATCAGTCACCGGTTTCCGCTGCAGGAAAGCGAGCAGGCTTTGGAACTTGCCGCCCGCCCGCAGCCTTCGTCGATGAAAGTCGTGATTCAGCCCGGTGCTGCGTGGAAACGTTAGTCTGGGAAGGAAGCAATAAGTGAACGGAAAAATGACCGCCGCCGTCTTATACGGCAAAGAAGACATCAAGATTGAACGAGTCCCCATCCCCCGAGTCGATAAGGGTGAGGTTCTCGTAAAGGTGCAGGTCGCTCTAACCTGCGGAACCGACCTTAAGGTTTACCAGCGCGGTTATCACGCGCGGATGATCGTTCCTCCCGCGCTTTTTGGCCACGAACTCGCGGGAGTCGTCGAGGAAGTCGGCGAAGGCGTGCATAGTTTTAAGAAGGGCATGCGCGTCGTGGCGCTCAATTCCGCGCCCTGCCAGATGTGCTTCTACTGCTCCAAGCACCAGGAAAATCTCTGCGAAGACCTGCTCTTTAACAATGGAGCCTATGCCGAATACATCCGCGTTCCGCGGCGGATTGTCGAGGCCAACATGCTGGTCATCCCGGAGAAAGTCAGCTTTGAAGATGCCGCCATGACCGAGCCTCTGGCCTGCGTTTTGCGCGGCCTGCATGAAACTCGGGTGGAAATCGGTGATACCGTCACCATCGTCGGCGGAGGCCCCATCGGGCTGATGTTCGTCCAGGTAGCCCGCGCCATCGGCTGTAACGTCATCTCCGTCGTAAAACGCGATGAACAAGTTGTCGCTGCCAAGCACATGGGGGCTCACGAAATCGTCCAGACTACCAAAGTTCAAAACGTTGTCGAAGCCGTGCGTGGCATTACCCCGCAAAAACGTGGCTCGGATGTAGTCATTGAAGCTGTGGGCCGTCCCGAAGCCTGGGAGTGGGCCGTCGATATGGTTCGCAAGGGCGGCACGGTAAATTTCTTCGGCGGATGCGCCAGCGGCAGTAAGGTCCCGCTCGATACCAACCGACTGCACTACTCCGAGATCACGCTTAAGGCCACGTTTCATCACACGCCGGAAACCGTGCGCCGCGCCTTCGGCCTGATCGCCGCCAAGAAAATTCGGCCAACGGATTACATCACCGGCGAAGCGCCGCTCTCCAGTTTGCAAAAGGTTCTTCGCCACATGCTGAACCGCGGAGGCGCGATCAAGACCGCCATCATCCCCGGCCACTGAGCGAGATCGGGTGGGCTTGAGTTCATTCGTGCCGTAAGAAAAAGTGAGGATTGATTCGGCCTCGGCTGCGGGAATTAACTCCTCAAAGCCTATTGGATAGATGTCTGCAACCACAACCAACTCGCGCATTTCGGAAGGACCGACCTCCGCGCAACTTTGGTCCGGCCTGCCCGCGTCCTACGCCATCCCGGAACGCGTTCCCTCGCTGGCCGATGCCCAGCAATACTGCCGCCAACTGGCTCGGAGCCACTACGAAAACTTTTCCGTCGCAACGTGGTTCCTGCCCAAGCAGCTTCGCCAGGACTTCTTTAATGTTTATGCGTATTGCCGCATCTCGGATGATCTGGGCGACGAAGTCGGTGACGCGAGCACGTCGCTTGCACTCCTCGACCAATGGCAAGCCGACCTCGACTCTTGTTACGACGGTTCTCCGCGTCATCCGGTCTTTGTCGCCCTCGCCGAGACCGTAAGAAAATTTGCAATTCCTAAACACGAATTCTCCGACCTGCTCATCGCCTTTCGCCAAGACCAAACTGTTACGCGATTCGAGACCTTTGATGACGTCCTCGCCTACTGCCGTTACTCGGCGAATCCAGTTGGTCACCTAGTTCTCTATCTCTGCGGATATCACGATCCCGAGCGCCAACAGTTTTCCGACTACACCTGCACCGCCCTGCAACTGGCGAATTTCTGGCAGGATGTTTCGGTCGATTACGCCAAAGGGCGCATCTATCTTCCGGTCGAAGACCTGCGCCGTTTTTCCGTGACCGAGGAGGATCTAGCGCAGAACCGCAACACGTCCGCTTTTTGCCGAATGATGGAATTTGAAGTCGAGCGCGCCCGGGAATGGTTTATCCGAGGTCTGCCGCTGATAAAAAAAGTGAATTCTGAACTCGCCGTCGATCTTGAGCTTTTCAGCCGCGGCGGCCAGGAGATTCTTAACGCCATCGAACGCCAGCACTTCGCCGTTCTGGGCAACCGACCCGTAATCACGAAGCGGCGCAAACTGGCTCTGCTTGCCCGCGCAGGGGTGGGCAAGCTCCTGGGATCGTTCTTATGAGTGTCGGAACCCAACCCGTGCTCGAAATCTGGACTCCCGCTCCCGCGCAACTTACCATGGCATACGCCGTCTGCCGTGGCATCACTCGCGCCAGCGCCAGGAATTTTTACTATGCGTTTCTTGTCCTCCCCAAGCGCAAACGCCAGGCCCTCTGTGCCGTCTACGCTTTCATGCGACGCTGCGATGACATCTCCGACGATCCCACGCTAACCGCTGCCGAGCGACGCCACAAACTCGACAGCTGGCTCGACGCCTTGCACCGGTCGCAGCAGGGCCATCCCAGCGATGACCCCATTCTTCTCGCCCTCAGCGACGCTCAACGCCGCTTCACTATTCCCGCTGGATTGCTCGATGAACTCGCGCACGGTACGGCGATGGATGCCGTCGACTCCTCTGATCAGATTCGTCGCTGTTCGGACGATCCCGCCACACCTCACCTCTCCGTCCACTACGAGACTTTTGACGATCTCAAGCTCTATTGCTATCGTGTCGCGTCTGTCGTCGGTCTAGTTTGCATTCACATATTCGGATACCGCGATCCCGCCGCCGAACCTCTCGCCGAGCAGTGCGGTCTCGCCTTCCAACTCACCAATATCATCCGCGATGTGAAAGAAGACGCCGCCATGGGCCGCGTCTATCTGCCGGAAGACGATTTGGCACAATTCGGCTTATCGTCTGCCGATCTTCTC